>NZ_JBEOYE010000001.1:0-243732 GCF_040296945.1 Streptomyces sp. NPDC001941
GGGCTTCGGGCGGACCCGGCCGGTGCGGGCGGTGACCGTGACGGCGGCGCCGGGGTCCTCCGCCGCCGCCCGGCGCAGCGGCTCCAGCTCCAGCTGGGCCCGCCAGGCGGCCGCGCCGTCGCCGCGCGCCTGGGCGGCCAGCAGGTCCACGGCGGCCTCGCCGGCCCGTCCGTAGCGCGCCAGCTGCTCCACCCACGGCCGTACGTCCGCACCGGCCACCGCCAGGTCCGCCGGGGCGGCGCGCATCACGGTGAACGCCCGGCGCAGCTCCCCGGCCGCCTTCGCCGCGGCCTTCGCGTCACCGCCGTCCCGGGTGCGCCAGAAGGCCGCGAGCAGCGGGCGCAGGTAGGCCGACTCGGTGGGGTCCAGGATCGAGGACGCGTCGTTCCCGGCGAGCGCCCCCAGCGCCTCGCGGGCCCTGGGGTCACCGGCCGCCAGGTCGTCCAGGGCGGCCCGCCAGGACGCCTCGGGGTCGTACGCGCGCGGGTTCCAGGCGAAGTCGGCGGCGGTGAACAGCGGGATCCGCGAGGCGGCCGCCTGCTCCATCGCGTTCGCCAGCAGGCCCGCCGACCCGATCGCCACCGCGGGCTCGCGGCCCCGGTAGGGGCCCAGGAAGATGCGGTCCTGGGCGAAGTCGTTGACCGGGTAGTTGTCCATCGTGACCAGCGGGTGCCCGAACGCGGCGCGGGCGTCCGCCAGTTCGCGGCCGGTGATGGTGCGCGGCACCACGCCCACCCCGGTCCAGGCCACCTGCACGCCGTCGTCGAGGCGCTCGGCCAGCTCGGTGCGGTACTCGGTGCGCCCGTCCTGGTAGAACTCCGTCGGCATCAACGACAGCGGCAGCGCGTCCGGATGGCGCTCGCGCAGGTGCCGGGCCAGCTCGCCGGCGACCCGCGCGTGCGCCCGCGCCGCCGCCCCGGGGCCCCGACCGAACGCGTCCGCGTCCTTGCCGCAGTGCCACTCGCTGTAGCTGACGTCCTGGAACTGCAGCTGGAACGCCCGCACTCCGAGCGCGTACATCCCGTCGACCTTGCGCAGCAGCGCCTTCACGTCGTCCGCCGAGGCCAGGCACATCGACTGCGCGGGCGCCACCGCCCAGCCCAGCGTCACGTGGTTGGCCGCCGCCCGCTCGGCCAGCTCCCGGAACCGGGCGCGCTGCTCCGCCGGGTACGGGTCGCGCCACCGCGTCTGGCGGTACGGGTCGTCCCCGGGCGCGTACAGGTAGCGGTTCTGCTTGGTGCGGCCCATGAAGTCCAGCTGCGCGAGCCGCTGTTGCTGGGTCCACGGCGTCCCGTAGAAGCCCTCCGTCATCCCCCGCACCGCCGTGGTCGGCCAGTCGCGCACCCGCACGCCCGGCACGGTCCCGGACGCCGCGAGCCCGCGCAGCGTCTGCACCGCGTGGAACAGGCCGTCCTCGCCGGTGCCGTCCAGCGCCACCGTGTCCCGGCCCTCGTACCGCCCGGACGCGATCCGGTAGCCGCCCCGCGGCAGGTCCCCGGCCTCCGTCCCGCCCAGCGCCCGCAGCGCGCGCCGCGCCGCGTCCCCGCCGACCAGCACCAGCGGGCCCCGGCCGGGCAGTTCGGTGTCCACGGTGCGCACGCCCGCGTCGCGCAGCGCCTTGTCGGCCGCCGCGACGGCGTACGGGTCGGAGCCGGGCCCCGCGACCAGCGTCGCGGTCGTGGTGAGCGGCACGGCCGTCCCGGCGGCCCGCAGCGACTGCGGCCGGGGCCACACGGCGGGGAGCGCGGCGCCGTCGGCCGGCCGCGCCAGGGGGGAGGCGGGTCCCGCGGGGGCGGCCAGCGCGCCCGGCGCCCCGCCGAGCAGTCCACCGAGCACGGCCACCGCCACGGCGGTCGCGGTCCTCTTCCGGCGCGCGATCTGCACCCGAGTCTCCCTCCGCTCCGAACTGCTGCGAGCCCACCACCCGCACGACGAGGGTGTCAATGCGCGTGGCCGTTGTGTCGTGTTTGCCCGCCGGACCAGGGGGCTTGCGTCCGCGCGCACTGGGTAGGGCTGCTGTGTCCCCTGCCGACGACGCCCTTGGGAGGCCGCACCGTGAAGACCGCCGAGATGACCGAAGAGAAACCCGCGAAACCCGCCGGGGAGTTCACCCCGGTCATCGCCGCGCCCGTGAGCGCCGACACCCTGGAGATACCCGAGATCGCCGAGATCCCGGACATCCCCGGCCCGCTCACCAGCGAGCCCCCGATGGCCGACGTCACGCCGCTGACCAGCGAGCCGCCGATGGCCGAGGTCCCGCTGACCAGCGAGCCGACCGCCCCCGCGTACGAGGCGGCGGGCTGCGCGGAGTCACCGGGGGTCTGAATGACCCTCGCCCGGCTCGCCGCGCTGCACGGTGTCGCCACCGCGTACTCCCCTTCCGCGGGCGTCACCGTCCCGGTCCCGGACGCGACGGTCGTCGCGGTCCTGGCGTCGCTGGGTGTGGACGCGTCCACCCCGTCCTCGATCCGCGCGTCCCTCCAGGAGGCCGAGAACGCCCGCCGCAGACGGCTGTTACCGCGGACGGTCGTGGTGTGGGGGGACGAAGGCACCCTCGACGTCCCCGCCGGGACGGTCGTGAGCGCGCGCCCCGCCGGCGAAGCGGAGGCGCCCCCGGCCGTCCTGGACCCCGCCGGGCCGCTCCCGCCGGGCGTCCACCTCCTGGACCTCGCCGCCCCGGACGGCCGCACGGAGACGGCCACCCTCGTCGTGGCCCCGCCCCGGGTCCCCTCCCCGCCGCCCGCCCACGGGCTCATGACCCAGCTCTACTCCCTCCTCTCCCGGCGCTCCTGGGGCATGGGCGACCTCGGCGACCTGCGTGAACTCGCCGACTGGAGCGCCCGCGACCTCGGGGTGGACTTCCTCCAGGTCAACCCGCTGCACGCGGCGGTCCCCGGCCTGGCGGGCCACCCGACCGACCCCTCCCCGTACCGCCCCTCCTCGCGCCGCTTCCCCGACCCGGTGCACCTGCGCGTGGAGGAGGTGCCGGAGTACGCGTACGTCGGCGCCGAGGACCGGCCCGAGCTGGACTCCCTCCTCGCCCGCGCCGGCGCGCTGCGCGAAGCCGTCCTGAAGAAGGGCGAGTTGATCGACCGGGACGCGGTGTGGGCGCTCAAGCGCCGCGCCCTCGAACTCGTGCGCAAGGTGCCGCTGGGCCCCGGCAGGCGCGCCGCCCACTGCGCCTTCCTGGCCGGGCAGGGCCGCGCCCTGGAGGACCACGCGACCTGGTACGCGCTCGCCGGGCGGCACGGCGCCGACTGGCACCACTGGCCCGCCCCGCTGCGGGACCCGCGGTCGGCGGCCGTCGCGCGGGCCCGCCGCGAGCTGCTCGACGAGACGGACTTCCACGCCTGGCTGGCCTGGCTCACCGACGAGCAGCTGGCCGCCGCCGCGGGCGCCGCCCGGGAGGCGGGCATGGCGGTCGGGGTGGTGCACGACCTGGCGGTGGGCGTGCACCCGGGCGGCGCGGACGCCTGGGCGCAGCAGGAGGTGTTCGCCCGGGGCATGTCGGTGGGGGCGCCGCCGGACGCCTTCAACGCCCGGGGCCAGGACTGGGGGCTGCCCCCGTGGCGCCCGGACCGGCTCGCGGAGGCGGGCTTCGCGCCCTTCCGCGACCTGGTGCGGGGCGTGCTGCGGCACGCGGGCGGGGTGCGGGTCGACCACGTGATGGGCCTGTTCCGGCTCTGGTGGGTGCCGGAGGGCCACGCGCCGTCGGAGGGCACGTACGTGCGCCACGACGCGGACGCGCTGCTCGCCGTACTGGCCCTGGAGGCGCACCGCGCGGGCGCCGCCGTGATCGGCGAGGACCTGGGCACCGTCGAGCCGGGGGTGCGCGAGGCGCTGGCCCGGCGCGGGGTGCTGGGCACCTCGGTGCTGTGGTTCGAGCGGGACTGGGAGGGCGACGGGCGGCCGCTGGCCCCCGAGGAGTGGCGGGAGGGCTGCGTGGCGACGGCCACCACGCACGACCTGCCGTCCACGGCCGCCCGGCTGACCGGCGACCACGTGGAGCTGCGCCACCGGCTCGGGCTGCTCACCGGGCCGCTGGAGCGCGAGCGGGTGCGGGAGGCCGCGGAGGTCGCCGACTGGCTGGGCCACCTGGGGCGCCTGGGGCTGCTGCCCGGCGGCCCGGGGGACGAGGAGCGGGAGGTGCGGGCGTTCTACCGGTTCCTGGCGCGCACCCCGGCGCGGCTGCTCGGGGTGTGGCTGCCGGACGCGGTGGGGGACCGGCGGCCGCAGAACCTGCCGGGCACCTGGGACCAGTACCCGAACTGGCGGCTGCCGGTGGCGGACGCCTCGGGACGGCCGGTGACCCTGGAGGAACTGGCCGCCTCGCCCCGGCTGCACGCCCTGTTCCAGGCCGTCGCGGAGGGGGTGCGGACCCGTACGGCACCCCCGGACGCGCGGCCGGCTTAGGCGTTCGCTACTTTTGCACCGTGGACAAGAAGAACGCCCTGCGCGCCGGCGCCGTCGCGGCCGGTACGACGCTGATGATGCTGCTCATGTCGTCCCCGGCCCTCGCGCTGACCCGCGACGACGGCGACGACCCGGGTTCCGGCCTGAGCGTGGCCGAGACGCTCGGCCTGTTCGTGGCCGCGCCGATCCTGCTGTTCGCGGTCATCGCCGGCCTGGTGATGGTCCTGGACAAGTCCAAGAAGGCCTGACGGCCCCGTCGGACCGCGCCTGAGGGCGCCCCGGCCCGTACGCGCCGCGTACGGGACGCCGGGGCGCCCTCAGTGCTGTCCGCTTCGCCGCGCGCTCCTCACTCCACCGCCTTGAGCAGCGGCCTGAGCAGCGCGTTCAACTGCGCGGCCGCGTCGGCGTCCAGGGCCGACTCCAGCGCCTCGCGCTGCACGTCGAGCCCGGCCGCCACGGCCGCGTCGATCATCTCCACGCCCCGCTCCGAGAGCGTCACCCGCAGGCCGCGCCGGTCGTGCGGATCGGGGCTGCGGGCCAGCCAGCCCGCCCGCTCCAGCTTGTCGAGCCGTCCCGTCATCCCGCCCGTGGTCACCATCAGCGTCGCCGAGAGCTGACGCGGGGACAGGGTGTACGGCTCCCCGGAGCGCCGCAGCGTCGCCAGCACGTCGAACTCGCCCCGGGAGATCCCGAAGCGCTTGTACGTGCGCTCCATGCGGACCGCCATCGCCTGCTCGATCCGCCACAGCCGCCCGAAGACCGCCATGGGCAGGGTCTCCAGGTCGGGCCGGACGGCCGCCCACTGGTCGGTGATCGCGTCCACGGGGTCGCGCGGGTCTTCCGGTGCCGGTTCTGGCGCGGGCGCCGCCGCTGGGGTCTGAGGCATGGGGGAAGTATCCGCGCCCGGATCGCTCACGGGCAAGCAGCTCACCACCGAGTGGCTCATGGGCAAGTGGCTCATCCAGGAGAAGCTTTCCAGGAAGCATCTTGCCAAAAAGTAGCTTAGAGATAAGCTACTTCCTGCTGAGCGATTCCGGCGCAGCACCGTCGTACGAGGGGGAAACGTCATGACCCGCAAGGCCGCCCTGGTCGCCCTGACCGCGCTCGCACCGGTCTCCTGGGGCTCCACCTACGCCGTCACCACCGAGTTCCTGCCGCCCGACCGCCCGCTGTTCACCGGCATGATGCGCGCCCTGCCCGCCGGGCTCGCCCTGCTCGCGCTCACCCGCAGGCTGCCGCGCGGCGCCTGGTGGGGGAAGGCGCTGGCGCTCGGCGCCCTGAACATCGGCGCCTTCTTCCCGCTGCTGTTCCTGGCCGCCTACCGGCTGCCGGGCGGCCTCGCGGCCGTGTTCGGCTCGGTGGGGCCGCTGTTCGTGGTCGGCCTGGCCGCCGTGGTGCTGGGGGAGCGGCCCACGGTGCGGACCCTGCTCACCGCGGTCGCCGCCGCCCTGGGCGTCAGCCTGGTGGTCCTCAAGGCGACCGCGGGCCTGGACCTCGTCGGCGTACTGGCCGCGCTCGCCTCGTCCGCCTCGATGGCCTCCGGGACCGTCCTGACCAAGCGCTGGGGCCGCCCCGAGGGCGTCGGCCCGCTCACCCTGACCGCCTGGCAGCTCACCGCGGGCGGCCTGCTGATCGCCCCGGTCGCCTTCCTCGCCGAGGGCGCCCCGCCCGCCCTGGACGCCCGCAACCTCGCCGGGTACGCCTACCTGGCGCTGGCCAACACCGCGGTCGCGTACTGGCTCTGGTTCCGCGGCATGGAGCGGATGACCGCCACCTCGGTCACCCTGCTCGGCCCGCTCTCGCCGCTCACCGCCGCCGTCATCGGCTGGGCCGCGCTCGGCCAGGCGCTCACCCCGGTCCAGCTGCTCGGCATGGCGATCGCGTTCGGCGCCACCCTGGCCGGCCAGCGGGCGGCGGCCCCGAAGCCGGTCGCCCCGGCCACCCTGGAAACGTTCGAAATTCCTGAAAAGAAGCTCCAGAACATTTCGATGGACCTGAAGAAGTAGCGGATGGGAGGTTGGGCGTCGACCGACACCGCCCACACCCCCGACGGGGAGAGAGACCAGGGATACGCCGTGGCGAGCGCTACCGCGACCACCGTCCGCACCACCACCGGAGCCCCGGCGCGCGGGGCGGGCCCCACCGCCCGCCGCGCCGCCGGGCTCGGCCTGCTCCTCGCGGTCCTCGCGACGGTCGTCTGGTCCGGCAGCTTCGTCGCCGCCCGCGCCCTGCACGACACCGTCCCGCCCGTCCAGCACGCCTTCTGGCGCTGGATCGTCGCCCTCGCCGCGGTAGCGCCCCTGGCCGCCCGGCAGACCTGGCGGCAGCGCGCCCTGATCCGCCGCCACCTGGGCTTCCTCACCCTGGCCTCGCTGCTCGGCGTCACCGTCTACAACACCCTGGTCAACCAGGCCGCGATGACCACCTCCGCCTCCAACATGGGCATGATCATGGCGGCCTCGCCGGTCCTGATGGCGCTCCACGCCCGGCTCGGCGGCGCCCGGCTCGGCGCCCGCCGGGCGCTGGGCACGCTGCTCGCCTGCGCCGGGGTGCTGCTGCTCGTCAGCAAGGGCTCACCCACCCTCGACCTGACCACCGGCGACCTGTGGATCAGCGCGGCGGCCGTCTGCTTCGCCTCCTACAGCGCCCTGCTCAAGCGCCGCCCGCCGGAGCTGGGCGGCCTGGTGTTCCTCTTCGCCACCTTCCTGCTCGGCGCCCTGATGCTGCTGCCCGCGTACGCCGTCAGCCTCACCGTCCAGGGCGGCTTCGCCGCCACCCCCGGCACCGTCGGCCCGCTGCTCTACGTGGGCGTGGCCTCCTCCGCGGTCGCCTTCTTCGCCTGGAACAAGGCGATCGCGCTGATCGGCGCGGCCCGCGCGGGCGTCGTCTACTACCTCCAGCCGGTCTGCGTGGCCCTGCTGTCCTACCCGGTCCTGCACGAGCCCCTCGGCGGCCTCCAGGCCCTGTGCATGGCGCTGATCCTCGGCGGCGTCTCGCTCGCGGCGGCGACCCGGGCGCGGCCCTGACCACCGGGTACGTTGGCCCGCATGACCGAGTGGGACGTCAAGAAGCTCCACATCCTGCGCACCCTGCGCGACCGCGGCACCGTCACCGCCACCGCCGAGGCCCTGCTGATGACCCCCTCGGCGGTCTCGCAGCAGCTCACCAACCTCTCCAAGCAGCTCGGCGTGCGGCTCCTGGAGGCCCACGGCCGCCGGGTGCGCCTGACCGACGCCGCCCATCTGGTGCTGCGGCACGCGGAGGCCGTCTTCGCCCAACTGGAGCGTGCCGACGCCGAACTCGCCGGGTACCTGCGCGGCGAGGCCGGCGAGGTGCGGGTCGGGGCCTTCTCCACCGCCGTGCCCGCCCTGGTCGTCCCGGCCGTGCGCGACCTCGCCGGGGCGCACCCCGCGCTGCGGGTGCGGGTCCGCGAGGCCGAGGCGGCGGAGGCGTACGAACTGCTCTCCGGCGGCGCCGTCGACCTCGCCCTGTCGCTGGCCGTCCACGCGCCGACCGCCCGCGACCCGAAGTTCACCCGCGTCCCGCTGCTCGCCGACCCCCTCGACGTCGCCCTGCCCGCCCGGCACCCGCTGGCCGGGGCCACCGGGCTGCGCCTCGCCGACCTCTCCGGCGAGCCCTGGATCTTCGGTGGCTCCGGGCCCTGGTCCGAGATCACCACCGCCGCCTGCGAGGCCGCCGGGTTCGTCCCCGAGCAGGCCCACAGCGCCGCCGGGTGGACCGCCATCCTGGCCATGGTCGAGGCGGGCATGGGCATCGCCCTGGTCCCGCGGATGGCCGCCGCCGAGCGCCGCACGGGGGTCGTCATGCGCGTCCTGAGCGCCGACCAGCCGCGCCGCCACGTGGTCGCCGCCGTCCGCAGGGGCGCCGAGGAGGGCCCTGCGGTCGGCCGGGTCCTGGCGGCCCTGGAGGCGGTCGCGCGCGGCAGGGCCGCGGAGGCGTCCGGGGGACCGTTCAGCGGGGCTTAAGAGCGACCACGGAAACTTTCGATGGACCTCACCGGTGGGCCGGAGCGAGAGTCGACGCCATGACCACCACCACCGACACCCAGGCCCACACCCCCGACGCCCACGACCCGCACGCCAACGACGCCGCACCCTACCCGGGCGGCGACCCCTACGCCGACTACCGCCGGGGCGACTTCGCCTTCACCGAGCTCGTCGACCTCGCCGACCGCCGCCTGGGCGCCGGGGTGGTGGCCGCCAACGACGAGTTCTTCGCCGAGCGCGAGAACCTGCTGCTGCGCGAGCCCGCCGTGTTCGACCCCGAGCGCTTCGGCCACAAGGGCAAGGTCATGGACGGCTGGGAGACCCGCCGCAGGCGCGGCGCCGACGCCGAGCACCCCTTCCCGGCCCCCGACGACCACGACTGGGCGATCGTGCGCCTCGGCGCCCCCGGGGTCATCCGCGGGCTGGTCGTCGACACCGCCCACTTCCGCGGCAACTACCCGCAGCGCGTCAGCGTCCAGGCCGCCGCGGTCGGGGGCACCCCGTCCGTCGCGGAACTGCTCGACGCGAGGTGGGAGGAGGTCGTGCCGCCCAGCCCGGTGCGCGGCCACGCCGCCAACGGGTTCGCGGTCCACGACGAGCGCCGCTTCACCCACGTACGGCTGTGCCAGCACCCCGACGGCGGCGTCGCCCGGCTGCGGGTGCACGGCGAGGTGGTGCCCGACCCGGAGTGGCTGGAGCTGCTGGGCACCTTCGACCTGGTCTCCGTGCTGCACGGGGGCGTGTACGAGGACGCGTCGGACCGCTTCTACTCCTCGCCCACCCAGATCATCCTGCCCGGGACCTCCCGCAAGATGGACGACGGCTGGGAGAACCGGCGGCGCCGGGTGCGCGGCACCAACGACTGGGTGCGCTTCCGGCTGGCCGCGCGGGGGGAGGTGCGCGCGGTGGAGATCGACACCGCGTACCTCAAGGGGAACTCGGCGGGCTGGGTCGCGCTGAGCGCCCGGGACGGTGAGGACGGGGAGTGGTACGAGTTCCTGCCGCGGACCCGGCTGCAGCCGGACGCGCTGCACCGCTTCGCCCTGCCCGTCCCGGTGCGGGCGACGCACGTGCGCCTGGACGCCTACCCCGACGGCGGCGTGGCCCGCCTCCGCCTCCACGGCACCCTCACCCCGGAGGGCCTGACGACCCTGCGGAACCGTTTCACCCGCTGAAACCGGGTCCTCGCGGGGCCCGGGCCGGTGGCCCGGGCCCCGTCGAGGATCAGGCGCCCGAGGCCGCCGCCCCGGTGTCGGCGGACTGGGCGTGGAGGGCGCGGGTGATGCCGGCGCGGGACTCCGAGACCAGGCGGCGCAGCGCCGCGTTCGGTCCGGCGGAGGCCAGCCAGGCGTCCGTCGCGGCCAGGGTCTCCTCGGAAACCTGGAGCGAGGGGTACAGGCCGATCGCGATCTGCTGCGCGATCTCGTGCGAGCGCGACTCCCACACCCCCTTCACCGCCGCGAAGAACTTCTCCGTGTACGGCGCCAGCAGCTCCCGCTGGTCGCTCTGCACGAACCCGCCGATCACCGCCTCCTGCACCGCGTTCGGCAGCCGGTCGGCCTCCACGACCGACGCCCACGCCTCGGCCTTCGCCTCGGCCGTCGGGCGCGCGGCGCGGGCCGTCGCGGCGTGTCGCTCGCCGGTGGCCGTGCGGTCGCGCTCCAGCTCGGCGGCGATCTCCGCCTCGTCGAAGCGCCCGGTCGCGGCCAGCCGCTCCACGAACGCCCAGCGCAGGTCCGCGTCGACGGTCAGGCCGTCGAGGGACGCGGTGCCGTCCAGCAGCCCCGCCAGGAGGTCGAGCTCCGCGCTCGTCCGGGCGGTCGCGGCGAACGCCCGCGCCCAGGCCAGCTGGTGGTCGCTGCCCGGCTCGGCGGCGCGCAGGTGCTCCTGGGCGGCCTGCGTCCAGCGGGCCAGGCCCGTGGTGCGCCACTCGGGCGCCGCGTACAGGTCGACGGCCAGCTTCACCTGGCGCTGCAGCGACTGCACCACGCCGATGTCGCTCTCCTTGCCGATCCCGCCGAGCACCAGCTCCAGGTAGTCGCGGGCGGCCAGCTCGCCGTCGCGGGTCATGTCCCAGGCGGAGGCCCAGCACAGCGCGCGCGGCAGCGACTCGGCGAAGTCGCCCAGGTGCCGGGTGACGACCCGCAGCGACTCCTCGTCCAGGCGGACCTTGGCGTACGACAGGTCGTCGTCGTTGAGCAGGATCACCGCGGGGCGGGCCCGGCCCACCAGCTGCGGCACCGCGGTCAGCTCGGCGGCCTCGACGTCCAGCTCGATCCGTTCGGTGCGGACCAGCTTGCCGCCCTGGAGGTCGTACAGGCCGATCGCGATCCGGTGCGGGCGCAGCGTCGGCTCGCCCTGCGCGCCCGCGGGCAGCGCCGGGGCCTCCTGGCGGACGGCGAAGGAGGTGATCACGCCGTCGGCGCCGGTCTCGACGGCCGGGCGCAGCACGTTGATGCCCGCGGTCTCCAGCCACGCCTTGGACCAGGCCTTGAGGTCGCGCCCCGAGGTCTCCTCCAGCGCGCCGAGCAGGTCGGAGAGCCGGGTGTTGCCGAAGGCGTGGGCCTTGAAGTAGGCCTGCACGCCCTGGAAGAACTCGTCCGTGCCGACGTACGCCACCAGCTGCTTCAGGACGCTGGCGCCCTTGGCGTAGGTGATGCCGTCGAAGTTGACCAGGACGTCGTCCAGGTCGCGGATCTCCGCCATGATCGGGTGGGTGGACGGCAGCTGGTCCTGCCGGTAGGCCCAGGTCTTCATGGAGTTGGCGAAGGTGGTCCAGGCGTGCGGCCACTTGCTGCCCGGGGCGTACGCCTGGCAGGCGATGGAGGTGTAGGTGGCGAACGACTCGTTGAGCCAGAGGTCGTTCCACCACTCCATGGTGACCAGGTCGCCGAACCACATGTGGGCCAGCTCGTGCAGGATCGTCTCGGCGCGCAGCTCGTAGGACGCGTCCGTCACCTTGGAGCGGAAGACGTACTGGTCGCGCAGGGTGACCGCGCCCGCGTTCTCCATCGCGCCCGCGTTGAACTCCGGCACGAAGAGCTGGTCGTACTTGGCGAACGGGTAGGCGTAGTCGAACTTCTCCTGGAACCAGTCGAAGCCCTGCCGGGTGACGTCGAAGATCTCGTCCGCGTCCAGGAACTCCGCCAGCGAGGGACGGCAGTACACGCCCAGCGGCACGACCTGGCCGCCCGGCCCCTCGTACACCGAGTGCACCGAGTGGTACGGGCCGACGATCAGGGCGGTGATGTAGGAGGAGATGCGCGGGGTCGGCTCGAAGACCCACACGTCGTCCTTGACGTCCTCGGCGGACGGCGTGGGCGAGTTGGAGATCACGGTCCAGCCCGCCGGGGCCTTCACGGTGAACTGGAAGGTCGCCTTGAGGTCGGGCTGCTCGAAGGAGGCGAACACCCGCCGCGCGTCCGGCACCTCGAACTGGGTGTAGAGGTACGCCTGCTGGTCGACCGGGTCGACGAACCGGTGCAGGCCCTCGCCGGTGTTGGTGTACGCGCAGTCGGCGACGACCACCAGCTCGTTGGCGCCCTGCCGCAGGTGCTTCAGGGCGATGCGGGAGTCCCGGAACGCGGCGGCGACGTCGAGCGCGCGGCCGTTCAGCACGACCTCGTGGACCGCCGGGGCGACCAGGTCGATGAAGGTCTCCGCGCCGTCCTCGGCGGACTCGAAGCGCACGGTGGTCACGGACCGGAAGGTGCCGCCCTCCTGCGCGCCGCTCAGGTCGAGGTCGATCGCGTACGAGTCCACGGTCAGCAGTCGTGCGCGCAGCTGCGCCTCTTCACGGGTCAGGTTTGTGCCAGGCACCCGGTCATCTCCTCGAAAAGTCCACGGTGGGTGACGTTTCCGGCCATCCTTCCATGGCCCCGGCGCCGGGTGCACCGCACATTCCGAGGGCCCGGACGCGCTGGGCGTCCGGGCCCTCGGGGAGTGCCGTGCGGCGGGGGTCAGCCCTTGAGCTCGGCGGCGACCAGCTCGGCGATCTGGACCGCGTTCAGCGCGGCGCCCTTGCGCAGGTTGTCGTTGGACAGGAACAGCGCCAGGCCGTTGTCCACGGTCTCGTCGACGCGGATGCGGCCCACGTAGGAGGCGTCCTTGCCGGCGGCCTGGAGCGGGGTCGGGATGTCGGAGAGCTCGACGCCCTCGGCGTCCCTGAGCAGCTCGGTGGCGCGCTCGACGCCGAGCGGGCGCTCGAAGCGCAGGTTGACCTGGAGGGAGTGGCCGGAGAAGACGGGCACGCGCACGCAGGTGCCGGAGACCTTGAGGTCCGGGATCTCCAGGATCTTGCGGGACTCGTTGCGGAGCTTCTGCTCCTCGTCGGTCTCGAAGGAGCCGTCGTCGACCAGGTTGCCGGCCAGCGGCAGCACGTTGAAGGCGATCGGGCGCTGGTAGACGCCGGGCTCCGGGAAGTCCACGGCCGAGCCGTCGTGGGTGAGCGCGGTGGCGCCCTCGGCGACGGCCTTGACCTGGCCGTCCAGCTCGGCGACGCCGGCCAGGCCGGAGCCGGAGACGGCCTGGTAGGTGGTGGCGACCAGCGCGGTCAGCCCGGCCTCCTGGTGGAGCGGCTTGAGGACCGGCATGGCGGCCATCGTGGTGCAGTTCGGGTTGGCGATGATGCCCTTGGGGCGGTCCTTGACCGCGTGCGGGTTCACCTCGGAGACCACCAGCGGGACCTCGGGGTCGCGGCGCCAGGCGGAGGAGTTGTCGATCACCACGGCGCCCTGGGAGGCGACCTTCTCGGCGAGCGCCTTGGAGGTGGCGCCGCCCGCGGAGAACAGGACGATGTCGAGGCCGGTGTAGTCGGCGGTGGCGGCGTCCTCCACCGTCACCCCGTCCAGGACCGTGCCGGCCGAGCGGGCGGAGGCGAAGAGGCGCAGCTCGTCGACCGGGAAGGCCCGCTCGACCAGGATCCTGCGCATGACCGTGCCGACCTGACCGGTGGCTCCGACGATTCCGACCTTCACAGTTCCTCCGTACGTCCTGGTGGGCAGGGTGCCGCCCCATGATGCGTATGTCCAGACCCACCTTGTCCAATCCATTGTCCGACAGATGGAACTGTCGTGTCCGCGTCAAGCAGGGAAGCGGAAGGGGCGGGCGCCCCGGAGGACGCCCGCCCCTCACGCAGAGGTGCTACGGGGTCACGGCGTGACCTTCTCGATCACGACGCTGCCCTTGCCCGCGGCGGTGCCCCGGGCGTTGACCAGGCTGACCTCGCCGAAGAACTGCCGGCCCTCGGGGGCCGCCGAGTTCACCAGGACGTTGGCCGAGACCTGGGCGGTGGCGCCGTTGGCCAGGCTGATGACCTTGGAGTCGTCGACCTGGACGGTGCCGAGGCCCGCCGAGAAGAACACGTCCTTGTAGTCGTACGTGGTCTCCCCGGACGGGACCGAGTAGCCGTCGACGACGATCGTGTACGTGCCCGCGGCGGGCTTCACCAGGGAGACGGCCTCCTCGGAGTCGCCGTCGGCGGACTGGCCCACCACCGCGCCGTTGCGCAGCACGGTCAGGTCCAGGTCGGCGCCCTTGTCGGAGGTGTTGCCGATCGCCACGTCGAGGCGCTCCACGCCCTCACCGATGACGACGGTGGAGGTCTGCGACTCGTGGTGCTTGATCGTCTGCGTGGCGACCTTGGCCGAGCCGAGCGAGCCGCCCTTGAGCTTGCCCTCCAGCGCGGCGGCCTCGTTGGTGACCTTCCAGTCGACCGTGGCCGGGGTGCCGATCCTGGCCTCCGGCAGGGTCTTCACGGCCGGGTCGAAGGACGCGCCGAGCAGGGTGACGTTCAGCTCGAAGGGGTTCTCCAGGAGCGGCGACGTGCGGCGCGACTCGACCTCGATCTCCCAGACGCCCGGCTGCGGGTTCGCGTACGAACGCAGGTCGGGGCGGCAGGTGTTGGCCGGGTTGTTGTAGTTGTTGTAGCAGACGGTCGACGCGGTGTCCTCGAGGCCCACACCGTACGGGTGGAAGGAGATGAACCGGGTCTGGCTGTCCTTGGCGAGACCGCCGAGGGCGACCTCCAGGTTCTTGGCGCCCTGGGGGACCGTCACGAAGTAGGACTTGAAGCTGTTGCGCTGGACCTTGTCCTTCGCGGTGAAGGAGAAGGACGGCTTGGCCAGCGCGTTGGACGCGACGACCGTGGCCAGGATCTGCTTGTCGACGCCCTCGGTGCGGAAGTCGTCCACCTCGACGATGGCGCTGTGCACGCCGGACGTCTTCGGCTTGGCCGCGACCTTGATGGTGACCGGCTGGTTCAGCGGGAGCTTGACCTCGCCGGCGCCCAGGATGTCGAACGTGCCGTCGTCGTTCTTCAGGCTCAGGTCGTGCCACAGGGCGCGGTCCGGGCCGGAGGTGCGGGTGACGACGACGTCGTAGACCTTGCGCTGGCCGACCTTCAGGCCGCCCTCACGGTCGTAGATGCCGGTGCCGAAGCCGGGGTTCGGCTGCAGCAGGTGGTCCAGCGCGGTGTCGACCGGGGCCTTGACCGCGTAGGAGTTGGCCGTGGCGCCGTCCTTGATGGACTCCCAGGCCTCGTTGATGTCGATCAGGCCGGCGCCCTGCTCGTGCGCCTTGACGCCCGGGATCTGGTGGGCGGTGCTGGCCAGCGCGGTGCGCAGGGTCAGCGGGTTCAGCTTGATCTTCTGCTGCTTGGCGGCGGAGATCAGCAGCGCCGAGGCGCCGGTGGCCTGCGGGGACGACATCGAGGTGCCGTTGAGCATGCCGTAGCCCGCGGGCAGCGGGTAGCCGGCCTCGGCGACCGGGCCGCCGGGCTGCCAGGTCGGGATCGTGTTGATCGCCGAGCCGGGGGCGGTGACGGTCGGCGTGAAGTTGCCGTTCTCCGTCGGGCCGCGCGAGGAGAAGTTGAACATCGCGTACGGCTTCTCCACCTGCGAGCCGTAGTTGGCCGCCCAGGTCTCCTTGGAGATGGCCGCGCCGACCGAGAGGACCTTGTTGGCCAGGCCCGGGTCGCCGATGGTGTTGATGCCGGGGCCCGAGTTGCCCGCCGAGATGACCAGCTGGACGCCGGTCTGGTCGATCAGCCGGTTGTACAGCAGGGCGCGCGCGTTGTCCGCGTCGTCGCCGCGGTCGCTGTCGTCGTAGTTCAGGGCCGGCAGGCCGCCGATGGACATGTTGATGATGTCCACGCCGCGGTTGGTGGCCAGGTCCTTCATGCCCTCGAACAGGGCGATGTTGGTGCAGCCGCCGCTCCAGGTGCAGGCGCGCGAGGAGACGATCTTCGCGCCGGGGGCTGCGCCGTTCATCTTGCCGCCGAACAGGCTGTTCGCCGCGGTGATGCCCGCGACGTGGGTGCCGTGCTCGCCCTCGATGACGCCGATGCTGACGTAGTCGGCGAACAGGTTGTCGCCGTACTGCACGTTCTTGCGGACCTCGACGACGAACGGGATGCGCTCGGCGATCTCGGTGGCCGGGTTGTCGGTGCCGAAGTAGCCGACCTGGAAGCCGTCCTTGTACGGCTTCATGGCTTCGTCGTTGCCGAAGTTGCCGTCGTCGTTCAGGTCGACGCGGACGGTCCCGGCGGCGGCGTCGTAGAGCACGCCCCACTTGTCCGTGGTGTCGCCGTCGCGGTTCAGGTCGCCCTGCATCTCGCCGCCGAGCGTGGCCGCCTCGGAGAAGACGCTGAACTTGTACGTGCCCGCCGGGGCGCTCCAGGTCCGGCCGCCCGCGGTGAAGGTGGGGCCCGAGACCTCGGTGGTCATCCGGCGCCAGGTGCCGTCGCCGTCGGCGACCGGGTCGGTCGCGGTGACCCAGTCGACGATCTTGCGCTCGCCGGTGGTGGTCTTCTGCAGCGCGGGGTGGGCCAGGTCGACGCCCGAGTCGAGGATGCCGATGGTCACGCCGCGGCCGTCGGCCTTGGGGTGGTCCTTGACGAACTCGACCGCGCCCGTCTCGTGCGACGGGTTGTACGGGTTCTTCGCCGGGGTGTCCTTGCCGGGCGCCGGGTACGAGCCCGCCACGGGCTTCTTCTTCGCGGACGCGCCCTGGGCGGCGCCCGCGTCCGGCTTGGGGTCGTCCAGCTTGATCTCGCGCTGGAGGTCCATGCCCTGGACGCTGTCGAGGGCGCCGGCCCTGCCGAGCGCGGCCTTGGCCTTGGCGGTGGGCAGGGTGGCGCGGACGTAGCCGAGCTTGTCGTCCTTCTGCGCCACGATCGCGCCGTCGATCGCGTCCAGCTCTCCGGCGACCTGGGCGGTCTTGCCGGGCTGGGTGGCGACCATGACGGTCACGCTCTTCTGGCCCTTGGACTCGGCGTCGGCCAGCAGCTGGGCGTCGTCCTTGCCGAGCTTCTCGGCGGGGGTGGCGGTCTTGACGGGGGCGGTCGCCGGGTCGTTCGCGGCGTCGGCCGCGAGGACGGGGGCGGATCCCGCCGCCACCAGCGCGGCGACGAGGCCGGCTGCGGCGGCGACCCGGGCGACACGTCTGTGCCCGGATATGGAGCCCTGCGAGTCGAGGGTGGTCATCAGCATCCCTGTTGGTGAAAGGAACGGTCCGGAATTCGGTGCCGGATGACCGCTCAGCCTTTCCTAAGTGACAGGGGTTTGGGGAGAGTTGATGGAGGCGGATTGTGGTCATGGCGCACATCCGCCACTGTGCGGAGCGCGCCATGCGGGACGAACCCGCCGTTACCAGGCGTACGAAAGCGCCTACTGACTGTTTCCGGGGGTTACTTGACCGTGCGACTACCCGGCTACGGGGTGTCCTTGACCCGCGCGTAGTGCCGCGAGGCCTTCGCCCGGTTCCCGCACGCCGCCATCGAGCACCACCGCCGGGTGCCGTTGCGCGAGGTGTCGAAGAAGTGCAGGACGCACGCCTCGTGGGCGCAGGCCCTGATCCGGTCGGGGGCGGTGCGCAGCAGGTCCAGGTAGTCGCGGGCGGCCGTCCAGCCCGGCCCCCAGGAGGGGTCGGTGAACTCGGCGCGCTCGCCCGGGCCCCGGGCGTCCAGCGTGGCCCGGATCCGGCCGTGCTCCAGGACCGCGTCCAGGGCGGCGGAGGTGATCGGGTCGCCGGGGCGCCGCACGGCGGCGAGCAGCGCCTCGCGTGCGGCGAGGGTGTGCCGCAGGGTCGCGGCGTCGGCGTCGAACCGCCCGTCCAGGCCGTTCGCCGCCAGCCAGACGCCGAGGCCCTCGGTACCGCTGAGCAGGTCCTCGCGCACGCCCTCGTGGTTCCAGCGGGTGTTCAGCAGGTCGAGGGAGACGGGCTCGCCGAGCAGGGGACGGGGGTCGTTCATCGGCGGGCTGCTCCCTCGCGTACGGCTCATCTAACCCCTCAAGCGTACGACAAAGGTTGACGCTCTCCGTATCTAACCTCTAAAGTCGAATTAAGAGGTTAGGTCATCACTGGTGACCGACGACGCGACCGAGAGGCACGCCATGGCACTGCGCACCGGACACATCGGCCTGAACGTCACCGACCTGGGCAAGTCCCTCGCCTTCTACGCCGGGACGCTCGGCTTCGAGGTGCTCGGCGAAGGGACGGAGGAGGGGCGTCAGTACGCCTTCCTGGGGCGTGACGGACAGCTCGCCCTCACGCTCTGGCAGCAGGCGCGGGGCGCGTACGACCCCGGCCGCGCGGGACTGCACCACCTCGCCTTCGAGGTCGCCACCGTCGAGGAGGTGCGGGAGTACGAGAGCGGCCTGCGGGCCCTCGGCGTCGACTTCGCGCACGAGGGTGTCGTCGCCCACGGCGAGGGCGCCGCCTCCGGCGGGATCTTCTTCCACGACCCCGACGGCACCCGCCTGGAGATCTACGCCCCGCAGGGCGCCGAGAACGCCCCCGCCCCCTCCGGATCCGCCCCCACCTGCGGGTTCTTCTAGAGCGACCGCAGCGGCCAGAAGAGACCGCGGCGCTGGGCGACCACAGCGCCGAGAGCCCGCCGACCCGAGGAGCGCGCACCGTGACCACCCCCTACCACCCCGGTTCCCTCGCCGTGCAGGACCGCGTCGGCGTGCGTGAGCAGGCCGCCCACGTCGGGCGGTCCATCAGCCGCGGCATCCGCCCGGTCGCCGCCGCCTTCCTGGAGCTCCAGCCGATGCTGGTGCTCGGCGCCGCCGACGGCGACGGGCGCCTGTGGAGCTCGCTGCTCACCGGCCGCCCCGGGTTCGTCCGCGCCACCGGCCCCGGGCAGGTCTCGGTCACCGGGGGAGTGCGCCCCGACGACCCGCTCGCCGGGGCCCTCGCGGTCGCGGGCACCCGGGTCGGCTCCCTCGCCCTCGACCCGCGCACCCGGCGCCGCATGCGGGTCAACGGACGGGCCAGGCCCACCCCGCGCGGCCTCGCGATCGAGGCCGACGAGGTGTTCGCCAACTGCCCCAAGTACCTCCAGCAGCGCGAGGGGTACGCGTACGAGAGCACACGCGCGCCCGGTGCCGCGCGGCACGCCGACCGCCTCGACCCCGCCCAGCAGGCGTTCGTCCGGGCCGCCGACACGCTCTTCGTGGCCACCGCCGCCGAGGACGGCGCCGACGCCAGCCACCGGGGCGGCAACCCCGGCTTCGTCCACGTCTCCTCGCCGACCGAGCTGAGCTGGCCCGACTACCCGGGCAACGCGATGTTCCTGACCCTCGGCAACCTCCAGGCCGACCCGCGCGCCGGGATCCTGCTGCTCGACTGGGCCACCGGCACCACCCTCCAGCTCTCCGGCACCGCCCGCACCGAACACCACCCCGACGGCCGCACCGTCCGCTTCACCGTGGAGCGGGTCGTCCAGACCGACGCGGCCAGCCCGCTGCGCTGGTCCCCGCCCGCGTACTCACCCGCCAACCCGCCCGTCGACTAGGACCGGTCCCGGCTCCCCTCCAGGGCCGCTCCACAACACCGCGCGCAGGAAGGCCGATTCGCGCTCAACCACCCGATCGGGCGGCAACCCCGCGCGCCTCCACCGGGTCCCCCTCGGCGACCGCAGTCTCGGAGCACAGCCAAGGAACCAGGGGAACCCACATGTCCGTACGCACGGTCCGGCCGGTCCGCACGGCCCTCGCCGCCACCGCGGTGGCCGCCGCCCTCGCCGTCACCGCCCTGCCCTCCACCGCCTCCGCCGCCACCCACGGCGGCGGGGGCCACGCGGGCACCCAGCGCGCGCTCGACGCCGCGGTGGCCGCCGGGGTGCCCGGCGCCCTGGCCTCCGCCCGGCTGGGGGACCGCACCTGGTACGGCGAGGCGGGCGTCGCCGACCTGCGCACCGGCCGGGAGCGCGGCGCGCGGGACCGCTTCCGGGTCGGCTCCATCACCAAGACGTTCACCGCGACCGTGCTGCTCCAGCTCCAGGCCGAGGGCAGACTCGACCTCGACGACACCGTCGACCACTGGCTGCCCGGCGTGGTCACCGGCAACGGCAACGACGGCCGCGCGATCACGGTGCGCCAGCTCCTCAACCACACCAGCGGGATCTACAACTACACCGAGGACCCCGGCTTCCAGGAGAAGGTCTTCGGCCCCGGCTTCCTGCGGCACCGCTACGACACCTGGACGCCCGGGCAGCTCGTCGGCGTCGCCCTCGCCCACGCCCCCGAGTTCACCCCCGGGTCCCGCTGGCAGTACTCCAACACCAACTACGTCCTGGCCGGCATGGTGATCCGGAAGGTCACCGGCCGCCCCTACGGCGAGGAGGTGGAGCGGCGCGTCCTCAAGCCCCTGCACCTGACGGGCACGTCCGTCCCCGGCACCCGGTCCGCCCTGCCCGCGCCCAGCGGCCGGGCCTACTCCAAGCTGTCGCGCGAGGCCACCGGGCCGACCTACGACGTCACCGCGCTCAACCCCTCCGCGGCCTCCGCCGCGGGCGAGATGGTCTCCACCACTAGTGACCTGCAGACCTTCTACCGGGCGCTGCTGCGCGGCACGTTGCTCCCCGCCGCCCAGCTCAAGGAGATGAAGCGGACCGTCGCCGTCGACCCGTCGGTCACCAACATCCGCTACGGCCTGGGCCTGATGTGGCAGAAGCTCGACTGCGGCACCGAGGTGTGGGGCCACAGCGGCGGCATCCACGGCTCCACCTCCAACGCCGTCACCACCGCCGACGGCGCGCACTCGCTGGCCAGCAACTTCAACGGGGACTGGGCGGGCGACGAACAGGCCCTGGCCGACGCCGAGTTCTGCGGCAGCGGCCGGTAGCGGCGCGCGGGGGTCACCGGGGCAGCACGACGACGTAGGCGGCCGGCTCCCGGTCGACGGAGGCCATCAGCGCCGTACGCACCACCGTCGCCTGCTGCTCCGGTGCCTCGCGCAGCTTCTTCGGCGTGAGGTGCACGACCGTGATCCCCAGCCGCTCCAGGTGGTCGCGCTTGCGGGTGTACTCCGTCCACACCGTAGCTTCGTCCTGCCGGGGCGCGCGCGTGTCCAGCTCCACGGCCACCGCCTGCTCCGGCCAGTACGCGTCCACGCCGCCCAGGTGCGGGCCGCCCGGCATCCGCAGGTCCACGTTCCACACCGGGTCGGGCAGGCCATGCGCCCGCACCATCTCGTACAGCCGCTCCTCGGCCCTCGCCCGCCCCTCGGCGAGCAGCGCGTCCACGGCGTCCACGACGTGCGGCCGCGAGAGCAGCCTGGCCCCGTTCAACTCCCGCACGATCGCGGCCGGTTCGCAGTGGCCGCCGCGCACCGCCTCGGTCAGCACCAGCCGGACGTCGTCCGCGTCGGCGAGCTGCGCCACCGCGTCGGCCACGGCCCGAGCCACCGGCGCGACGGGAAGCCCGGTGACCTCCTCGGCCACCGGGACCTCGGCGCTGCGCACCACCCGCACGCAGCCGGTGGAGCGCAGCCGCCGGGTGCGCGGCACCAGCACGTCGAACCGGTCCAGGCCGGTCAGCGCGGGCGTGGAGGCGAAGCCGTGCAGGGCGAGCGCCGCCAGGCCGGTGATCAGGGCCTCGGGGGCGCCGCCCGGCCGGGGCAGCGGGCCGGTGGCCGGGCGCCCGGCGTACAGCAGGGCGCCGTGCAGCCGCTCCTCGCTGGTGGGCGGGCCCGGGTGCAGCAGGTAGACGCCCGGGAGGAGCTGCTGCCAGGGGCCGCCGGGGCGGCACTGGGCGGAGAGCCGCGCGGCGGGGACCCCGTGCTCGCGGAGCTGCGCGGCGCTCATCACGCGCCGGTGCGCCTCGGAGAGGTGGGAGAGCGGGCGGGGGGAGAGCGGGGTGTTGTGGTTCATGCCGGGGGTCTTCCGCCCCGGGGCCCCGGGATAACCGCTGTTACGGTCCCGTCGACAAACCCGGACGAGCTGCCGCTAAAGCGGGGCCCCGGAGAACCCGATAGGGGGACCCCGGGGCGAACTCCCGTACGTGGAAAGCCCGTTCGGCGGGTGCGGGGAGGGGCGGTCCGCCCCTCCCCGCGGCCGGACGGTCCGTCAGGCCGCCGCGTCGCGCTCCTGGCCGCGCAGCGCGCGGGCCAGGTCGTCACGGGCCTCCAGGACCAGCCGGCGCAGCGCCGGCGCCGCGTCCGGGCGCTCCGCCAGCCAGGCGTCCGTGGCCGCCAGCGCGGACGCGCCGCCCCACCACGGGTAGAGGCCCGACACCACGTCCATGCCGATCTGGATCGACCGCTGCTCCCACACCCGCTCGATCGCCGCGAAGTACTTCGGGGCGTACGGCGCGACCAGGTCACGCTGGGAGCCCTGGACGAACCCCGCGATCGTCGCGCCCACCAGCGCGTTGGACAGCGCGTCCGACTCCACGACCGCGGCCCACGCCTGCGCCTTCACCGCCTCGGACGGCCGGGCCGCCAGGCAGCGCACCTGGTGGCGCTTGCCGGACGCCGTGTCGTCCAGGGCCAGCTCCGCGCCGACCGCGGCCTCGTCGGCCCGCCCGTGCGCCGCCAGCGGCAGCAGGAACGCCCAGCGCAGCTCCTGGTCCACGTCCAGGCCGTCCACCTTCGCCGACCCGGCGAGCAGTCCTTCGAGGAGCTGGAAGTCCGCGTCCGAGGCCGCCACCGAGGCGAAGAACCGCGCCCAGGTCAGCTGCTGCTCGCTGCCGGGACCCGCGAGCCGCAGCTCGCGCAGCGCGCCCTCGGCGAGCAGCCGCCCGCCCTCCTCGCGCCACTCGGGCGCCGCGTAGTGGGTGACCGCCGACTGGGCCCAGGCGTGCACCATCTGCAGCACGCCGATGTCGCTCTCGCGCCCCGCGAAGTCCAGCACCAGGCGCACGAAGTCCCGGGCCGGCATCAGCGCGTCGCGCGTCATGTTCCACAGCGCCGACCAGCACACGGCCCGCGCCAGCGGGTCGGTCACGTCGCCCAGGTGGTCCCGCAGCGTGGCCAGCGACCCCTCGTCGAACCGGCTCTTGCAGTACGTCAGGTCGTCGTCGTTGACCAGCACCAGGTCGGGCCGCGGCTCGCCCGCCAGGGCCGCCACCACGGTGCGGGTGCCCACCACGTCCACCTCGGCGCGCGCGTAGCGCACCAGCTCCCCGCCGACCAGCCGGTACAGGCCGACCGCCGAGCGGTGCGGGCGCGGCTCGTCGCCCTCCTGGACCACCGCGAGCTCGGTGATCCGGCCCTCGGCGTCGTGGGTGACCAGCGGGGTCAGGGAGTTGACGCCCGAGGTCTGCAGCCAGGAGCGCGCCCACTCCTTCATGTCGCGCCCGGAGGTCTCCTCCAGGACAGACAGCAGGTCGCCCAGGCGGGTGTTGCCGTAGGCGTGCCGCTTGAAGTAGCGCCGGGCGCCCTCCAGGAACGCGTCCCGCCCCACGTACGCCACCAGCTGCTTGAGCACCGAGGCGCCCTTGGCGTAGGTGATGCCGTCGAAGTTCAGCTTGGCGTCCTCCAGGTCACGGATGTCGGCCGTGATCGGGTGGGTGGACGGCAGCTGGTCGGCCCGGTAGGCCCACGACTTGCGGTTGTTGGCGAAGGTCACCCAGGCGTTGGTGAAGCGCGTCGCCTCGGCCAGCGAGAACGAGCCCATGAAGTCCGCGAAGGACTCCTTCAGCCACAGGTCGTCCCACCACTGCATGGTCACCAGGTCGCCGAACCACATGTGCGCCATCTCGTGCAGGATGACGTTGGCCCGCCGCTCGTACGACGCCCGGGTGACCTTGCCCCGGAAGACGTACTCCTCGCGGAAGGTGACGCAGCCCGGGTTCTCCATCGCGCCGATGTTGTACTCGGGCACGAACGCCTGGTCGTACTTCCCGAAGGGGTACGGGTAGTCGAAGTGCTCGTGGAAGAAGTCCAGGCCCTGCTTGGTGACCAGGAAGATGTCGTCCGCGTCGAAGTGCCGGGCCAGGCCCTTGCGGCACAGCGCGCCCAGCGGGATCTCCAGCTCGCCGCCGTCCGCCAGGGTGCGCCGGTAGACGTCGGTGACGTAGTGGTACGGGCCCGCGACCACGGCCGTGATGTACGTGGAGATGGGCTTGGTCCCGGCGAACCGGCGGACGTCGCCGTCGCGGGACTCCTCGGCGCCGTTGCTCCACACCGTCCAGTCGGCCGGCGCGGCCACCTCGAAGCGGAACGGGGCCTTGAGGTCCGGCTGCTCGAAGTTGGCGAAGACGCGGCGGGCGTCGGCGGGCTCGTACTGCGTGTAGAGGTAGACCTCGCCGTCCTCGGGGTCGACGAAGCGGTGCATGCCCTCGCCGGTGCGGCTGTAGGCGCACTGCGCGTCCACCACCAGCACGTTCTCGGCGGCGAGCGAGGGGAGCGTCACCCGGGTGCCGTCGAAGACCTCGGCCGGGTCCAGCGCGGTGCCGTTCAGCGTGACCGCGTTGACCGAGGGGGCCACCAGGTCGGCGAAGGTGCTCGCGCCGGGCGAGGAGCAGCCGAAGCGGATCGTGGTGACCGAGCGGAAGGTGCGCACGGGCCCGTCCGGGTCGCCGACCGCCGATCGCAGGTCGAGGAAGACCTCGTACCCGTCGACGGACAGCAGGACGGCCCGCTCGCGGGCCTCGTCGCGGGACAGATTCTCACCGGGCACCGGACACTCCACTCCTTCGTGGCTGATTTCGAACGGGATCGATCCTCCCACGGCGGGAATGCCGCCGCCGACCGGCGGTGTTGCCGGTCACGAGCGTGCTCGTGAACCCCCTGTGGAGGAGTGACATGTCCGAGACCCGGACCCCCGCCGACTTCTGGTTCGACCCGCTGTGCCCGTGGGCCTGGATGACCTCGCGCTGGATGCTGGAGGTGGAGAAGGTCCGCCCGGTCGACGTGCGCTGGCACGTGATGAGCCTGGCGGTGCTCAACGAGGACCGCCTCGACGAGCTGCCGGAGCAGTACCGGGAGCTGCTGAAGACCGCCTGGGGCCCGGTGCGCGTGGTCGTCGCCGCCCAGCAGCTGCACGGCGACGAGGTGGTCGGCAAGCTGTACACGGCCATGGGCACCCGCTTCCACAACGAGGGGCTCGGCCACGGCCGTGAGGCGATCGTGGCCGCCCTGGCCGACGCCGGGCTCCCGGCCGAGCTGGTGGAGTACGCGGACAAGGACACGTACGACGAGCAGCTGCGCGCCTCCCACCAGGAGGGCATCGACAAGGTCGGCCAGGACGTCGGCACGCCGGTGATCGCGGTCCCGGGTGCCGACGGCGAGCAGATCGCCTTCTTCGGCCCGGTGGTCACCCCGGCGCCGCAGGGCGAGGCGGCGGCCCGGCTGTGGGACGGCACGCTGCTGGTGGCGTCGACCCCGGGCTTCTACGAGATCAAGCGGACGCGGACCGCGGGCCCGGACTTCAGCAACCTGTAGGACCTGAGTGACCGGCGGACGCAGAAGACCCCCGCGAGTCACGTCCTCGCGGGGGTCTTCCTCTGTTCCGCCTGCAGGTGAAGGTTGAGAAGACGATCACGAGCAGGACGCGGGGCGGGTCAGGGCGTCACGGCGTGATGAGCGGCGTGCGGCCCTTGGCCTCGGTGTAGCGCTTGGCGACGTCCTGCCAGTTGACGACCTGCCACATGGCCTCGATGAAGTCGACCTTCTGGTTCTTGTACTGCAGGTAGAAGGCGTGCTCCCAGGCGTCGAAGACCAGGATCGGCACGGAGCCCTGGCCCACGTTGCCCTGGTGGTCGTAGACCTGCTCGACGATCAGGCGGCCGCTGACCGGCTCGTAGGCGAGGACGCCCCAGCCGGAGCCCTGGGTGGTGGCGGAGGCCTTGGTGAGCTGGGTCTTGAACTTGGCGAAGGAGCCGAAGGACTCGGCGATGGCGTCGGCGAGCTCGCCCACGCCGTCCGCGGCCAGCGGCTCACCGCCGCCGCCCTCCTTCGGGCTGTTCATGTTGTTCCAGTAGATGCTGTGCAGGATGTGGCCGGAGAGGTGGAACGCGAGGTTCTTCTCCAGGCCGTTGATCGAGCCCCACTGGTCCTTGTCGCGCGCCTCCTCGAGCTGTTCGAGGGTGTCGTTCGCGCCCTTCACGTACGCCGCGTGGTGCTTGTCGTGGTGCAGCTCGATGATCTGCGGGTTGATCACCGGCTCGAGAGCGGCGTAGTCGTACGGAAGTTCAGGAAGCGTGTAAATGGCCATGTCCGAGCCCTCCAACTGCTTATTGCAACCCGTGTGCAACTACACGCTAGCAGCAGGTGCATGGCGATGTTGATCAGCCCTTCGTCCTAGGACCGGGGCAGGACCGGGGCGCCGCCCGGGCACGCGCGAGGGCCCCGGACCGTCACCCGGTCCGGGGCCCTCCACGTCGTCGCTCCGCGTGCGCTACGCGTCCGCGCGCGCCGCCAGCTTCTGCCGTACGAAGCCGGTCACGGCGAGCACCAGCGTCAGCCCGCCCGTGTAGTACAGCTGCTCGCGGGTGCCCGCCTCCCGGGCCATCAGCACGAACACCGTCGCCATCCCGGCCAGCGCCACCCAGGTCAGGTACGGGTACAGCCACATCCGCACCACCAGCTTCCCGGGCGACTCCCGCTCCAGGCGGCGGCGCAGCACCAGCTGCGAGGCGGCGATGAAGAACCAGACGACCAGGATGATCGCGCCGATCATGTTCAGCAGCCACAGGAAGACGGTGTCCGGGTAGACGTAGCTGAGCAGCACGCAGAAGAAGCCGAAGACCGAGCTGACCAGTACCGCGACCCGGGGCACCCCGCCGGAGACCTTGCCCAGCACCTTCGGGCCCTGGCCGCGCGCCACCAGCGAGCCCGCCATGCGCGAGGCGCCGTAGATGTTGGCGTTCATCGCGGACAGCAGCGCGATCAGGATGACGACCTGCATGATCTGCCCGGCGGCCGGCAGCCCCAGGTGCTCCAGGGTGGCGACGTAACTGCCCTTGTCGGGGTCGACCAGGGCCTTGTCGTTCCACGGGATCAGCGTGACCACCACGGCCATCGAGCCGACGTAGAAGATCGCGATCCGCCACATCGCGGTGCGCACCGCCTTGGCGACGCCCTGGACCGGGTGCTCGGACTCGGCCGCCGCGATGGTGACCGTCTCCAGGCCGCCGTACGCGAACACCGAGGCCAGCAGGCCGACGATCAGCCCCTCGCTGCCGTTGGGCATGAACCCGCCGTGGCCGGTGAGGTTGGCGCCGCCCGGCGCGTCCGTGCCGGGCAGCACGCCCAGGATCGCCAGCACGCCGATGACCAGGAAGAGCACGATCGCGCCGACCTTGAGGGCGGCGAACCAGAACTCGAACTCGCCGAAGTTCTTCACCGCCGCCAGGTTGGTGGCGCAGAAGACCAGCATGAAGAGCGCGACGAAGGCCCACTCCGGGACGCCCGGGACCCAGCCGTGCACGATCTTGGCGGCGCCGATGCCCTCCAGACCGACCGCCACGCACAGCAGGAACCAGAACGACCAGCCCGCCGTGAAGCCGGCCCAGGGGCCGATGGCCCGCTCGGCGTGCACGGAGAAGGAGCCGGAGGCCGGGTTGGCGGCGGCCATCTCGCCCAGCATGCGCATCACCAGCATGACCAGGGCGCCGGATATCGCGTAGGCGACGATGATCGACGGGCCGGCGGCCGCGATGGCGCCGCCGGAGCCGACGAAGAGCCCGGCGCCGATGACACCGCCCAGGGCGATCATCGACAGATGGCGTTGCTTGAGGCTGTGGGACAGCTGGGAGGCGGGGGGCGCCTGCTCGGCGGGCGCGGGCGCGGTTGTCCGGGACATGAGCGGCCCTGTTCAGTAGCTGAGACGGGGGAGCGGTCCCACAGTCTGGCCACGGTCACCGCTCACGGGGAACGCCCGTCCGCTATACGGGCACGATCTTCACACAAGGTGAAGCGCTACCCACGCTTCGTGCGTACCTCGCGCACGCCCGCGACCAGCAGCACCGCCGCCGTCGCCGCCCCCGACCACAGCACCTGCGGCCGCGCCGAGTCGTCCAGCAGCATCAGCACCAGCACGACGGCCATCGCCACCAGCGCCGCCCAGGTCAGGTACGGGAAGCCCCACATCCGCAGCACCAGCTTCTCCGGCTCCTCCCGCTCGATCCGGCGCCGCAGCCGCAGCTGCGACACCGCGATCAGCGCCCACACGAACAGCAGCACCGCGCCGACCGCGTTGAGCATGTAGAGGAACACCGAGTCCGGCCACTTCAGGTTCAGCAGTACGGAGACGAAGCCGAAGGCCACCGACGCCAGCACCGCCCGGCGCGGCACCCCGCGCACCACCTTGAGCAGCCCCTGGGGCGCCTCGCCGCGCTCGGCCAGCGAGAACACCATCCGCGAGGAGCCGTACAGGTTGGCGTTCAGCGCCGAGAGCAGCGCCACGAACACCACCACGTTCATGATCTGCCCGGCCGCCGGGATGCCGATCGAGTCGAGCACCGCCACGTACGGCGACTTCCCCGGCGTCATCGACGTCCACGGCAGCAGCGTGACGATCACCAGCATCGAGCCGACGTAGAAGAACAGGATCCGCCACACCGCGCTGCGCACCGCCCGCGCCACGTTGCGCGCGGGGTCGTCCGACTCGGCCGCCGCGATCGTCACGACCTCCAGGCCGCCGAACGCGAACACCACCGCGAGCACCCCGGAGACCACGCCCTCCCAGCCGTTGGGCAGGAAGCCGCCCCGGCCGGTCAGGTTCGTCAGGCCCACCGCCCCGGTGTCCGGCAGCACGCCGAACACGGCGAGCAGCCCGAGCACCAGGAAGAGCACGATCGCGCCGACCTTCAGCGTGGCGAACCAGAACTCGAACTCGCCGAAGTTCTTCACCGCCGCCAGGTTCGAGGCGGTGAACACCACCATGAACAGCAGCACCCAGGCCCACTGCGGGACCGCCGGCAGCCAGCCGTTGGCGATCTGGGCCGCGCCCGTCGCCTCCACCGCGAGCACCACCACCAGCAGGAACCAGTACAGCCAGCCCACCGAGAAGCCCGCCCAGCGGCCCAGCGCGCGCTCGGCGTGCACCGAGAAGGCGCCCGAGGCGGGCATCGCCGACGACATCTCGCCCAGCATCCGCATGACCAGCATCGCCAGCGCGCCCGCGATCAGGTACGACACGACGATGCCCGGGCCCGCCACCGCGATGCCCGCGCCGGAGCCGACGAAGAGCCCGGCGCCGATCACGCCGCCGAGGCCCAGCATGGTCAGGTGGCGTCGCTTCAGCCCGTGCGAGAGGGGCTCGGCCCCGGGGGCCGGGGGGACGGGCGGGGCATCGTGCATGGCGCTCAGGATTCCTTGGTGGTGCGTGGGGGAGGAGCACGCGCCGTCGTTTATGGGGAACCCACAGTGTCCCCGTTGGGTGGCGCTCGGCGCAAAAGCACCCCTTTCGCACGCCGTACGAGGTGATGAGCGTCACGCCCACGCGTGGTGGCGTACCGCCGTTTGTACGGAACCCATCAACGAGCGGGCCGGGGCTTTGTCGGCGGCTGACGGTGATCGGACGATCGCCCTTCGGCTAGCGTCGGGCTGTCCCGACCCGTCCCCACGATCCGCGGAGTACCGATGAGCACTGCTGCCGCCCCCGTCCGTCCCGGAGTGGTCCTCGCCGACCTGCTGCCCGCCTCCCGTACCCGGGACATCGCCCTGGTCCTCGGCGGCGCCGTCCTCACCGGCATCGCCGCCCAGATATCGCTGCCGGTCCCGGGCTCCCCGGTCCCGGTCTCCGGCCAGACCTTCGCGGCCCTGCTCGTGGGCACCGCCCTCGGCGCCCGCCGCGGCTTCCTCTCCCTCGCGCTGTACGCGGTCGTCGGCATGGCGGGCGTCCCGTGGTTCGCCGAGGCCAAGGCGGGCTACGCGATGCCGTCCTTCGGCTACGTCCTCGGCATGCTGCTGGCCGCGACCGTGGTCGGCGCCCTGGCCCGTCGCGGCGGCGACCGCGGGGTGCTGCGCACCGCGGGCACCATGGCGGTCGGCTCGCTGGTCGTCTACGCGGTCGGCGTGCCCTACCTGGCCCTGGCCACCGGGATGACGCTCGGCCAGGCGGTCGCCGCGGGCCTGGTGCCGTTCCTGGTCGGCGACGCGCTGAAGGCCGCGCTCGCCATGGGCGCGCTGCCCACCGCCTGGAAGCTGGCGGGCCGCAAGGGCTGAGCCCGCGCCCGAGGTACGTACGAAGGGGTCCGCCCGGACCGACGCGTGAGCCGTCGGCCCGGGCGGACCCCTTTGCGTGCGGGAGGTGCGTACGGGTTCGCGTGCTGGTCCGTGTGCGTCGCACTCGTCCGTACGCGCCGTGCGCTTCGTGCGCGGGTCAGCGGGGAGCCCTGCGGGACGTCCACCACAGCCCGGCGCCGCCGGCCGCGAACAGCACGGCCGCGGCGAGGCCCAGCGGCAGCGCCGCGTCCGGCGCACCGGTGCGCGGCAGGTCCCCGCCCCCGGTCGAGCCGCCCGTGGAGCCCCCGGTCGAACCCCCGGTCGAGCCGCCGGTGCCGCCCGTCGCGCCCCCGTCCCCGGTGCCGCTGGAAGGCGGCGGGGACGGCACGTTCACCGTGTTCAGCAGCAGCGGGGTGTCCGGGGCGTTCGGCGTGGGCCGGGTGGTGCCGAACGGCACCGGTCCCTGCTGCCAGATCAGTTCCCTGCCCGTCCCCTTGGTGACCGGCAGGCAGATCCGGCCGGTCTTGCGCAGGTCGAAGGTGGCGGACACGGCGTACGCGCGCTCCTGGCCCGCCGCGACGTTGTCGATCACGCACGCGTAGCCGCTGTTGGAGCCCGGGGGCAGCATGGCCTTCGGGATCGCCACGCAGCCCCCGACACCGGTGACGGCCAGTCCGTCGAAGCCGACGACGGAGAGGGTGACGGGCCCGCTGTCCTTGGTGCCGCCGTTGCGCACCTTCGCGGTCAGCGTGGTCTTCCCGGACGCGTTGTCGACGGTGATCTTCCCGGGCAGTTCGGTGGTGATCTTCACGTCGGCGGGCGCGGCCGGGCCCGGGGTCCCCCCTTCGCTGCTGCCGGGTGCCGGATCGTCCGCGTACGCGCCGAGCGGAAGGGCGAGGACGCCCGCGGTGAATACCGCGACCATGATTCCCCGGAGTCCTCTGCCGCCCCGTTCCTTTTTCTCGGATTTCTCGAACAATTTCCTCTCCCCCTTCACCGCGCACGCGCCCCTCCGGGCTGTGCGTATCGGAAAGGGTTCCACAAGATTTCGAGGAACTATGCTGTCATGGTGGCAAGTTCATGCTTCTGTCCTGCTCGTAGCAGGTGTGCAAGGGGCTGAGGGGGCGAGCGCTCATGCCGGGTGTTCCAGGGCTTTTGGTCGCGGGCCGTTATCGCCTGGACGAAAGCATCGGGCAGGGGGGAATGGGGCGCGTGTGGCGTGCCGCCGATGAAATGCTCGACCGTCCGGTCGCGGTCAAGGAAATGCGCGTGGACCATGTGTCCGATGCCGAGGACAGCCGGATCCGGCGCGAACGCAGCCTGCGCGAGGCGCGGGCCACGGCCCGGATCGACCACCCCAACGTGGTGCGGGTCTACGACGTCGTGGAGGACGGCGACCGGCTCTGGATCGTGATGGAGCTGGTGGAGTCCCGCTCGCTGGAACGGGCCCTTGCCGAGGGCGGCCCGCTGCCGCCGCGCGAGGCCGCCCGCATCGGCACCGGCCTGGCGGCGGCCCTGCGCGAGGTCCACGCGGTGGGCGTGCTGCACCGCGACATCAAGCCGGGCAACGTGCTGCTCGGACCGCAGGGGCGGGTGGTGCTCACCGACTTCGGGATCGCCGCCATCCAGGACGCCGAACAGCTGACGATGGCCGGGATGCTGGTGGGCTCTCCGGACTACATGGCGCCCGAGCGCGTCAGCGGACGCCCGCAGGGCCCGCCGTCGGACCTGTGGTCCCTGGGGGCGACGCTGTGCGCGGCCCTGGCCGGCACCTCGCCGTTCAGTCGCCCCACGACGCTGGCGACCCTGCACGCGGTCCTGTACGAGGAGCCACGACTCCCGCCGGAGGCGGGCCCGTTGACCCCGCTCCTGACGGCCCTCCTGGTGAAGGACCCGGAATCCCGCCCAGGTCTGGACGAGGTGTACGACCGCCTGAACGAGACAGCGGCACCACCGACCCTGTTGGACCTGCCCGGCGGGCAGTCGTTCAGCAGGGCGGAACGGGTGGGCACCCCCCGGACGAGCGAAGCGCTTACGTCGCTCCCGCCCCCGGAGACCCCGCTCCCCCCGGAGGAGCCCGCACCCCGCAAACGCCCCCGCACCCCGCTCCTCGCAGGAGCGGTCCTGGCCCTCGCGGCGGCGGCCACGGCCACGGCCCTGGTCCTCCAGCGCCAGGACGACCACGGCACCCCCACCCCCACCACCCCGCCCCCCACCGTCGCCGGCACCTCCCGCCCCCAGTCCCCGCCCCAGTCCCCGACCCGGTCCGGGTCCCCGGCCCCGACCCTCGCCCCCGGCTCCCGCGACGAGACCGGCTTCGCCTGGGTCCCCCCGGCGGGCTGGACCCGCAGCGCCAAGAGTCCGTCCAACGTCCACTACCACGCGCCGGACGGCACACAGGAGATCGCCGCCTCGTACGCACTCGCGCGAGGCGGCGATCTGCTCACCCAGTGGCAGGAGGCCGAGCGCGGCCAGGACGACGTCCCGGGGTACGGGAACATCCGCCTGGAGCGCACCACCTTCCGCGGCGCCCCCGCGGTGATCTGGGAGTACCGCTTCACCCAGGGCGGGGACGCCTGGCTGGCCCGTCAGCTCGGGTTCACCTCGGGCGGCAAGTCGTACCAGCTCAACGTCTGGTACGCCGCCGCCGTCAGGACCGCGGCGCTGGCCGCCTACGAGCGGGTCACGGACTCCTTCGTACCGCTCTGAGCCTCGTCCGCGGCGCCCCGGCGCGGCGCGAGCTTCTGCCGTACCAGCGCGACGGCCAGCACCAGCGCCGCCACCAGGAGCGAGAGCAGGACCTGCTCCCGGGCGTCCCCGCCGTCGTAGATCATGTAGCCGAGCACGAAGGTGATCATGGCGATGGTCAGCCAGGTCAGGTACGGGAAGGCCCACATCCGCACGACCAGCTTCTCCGGCGCCTCGCGCAGGATGATCCCGCGCATCCGCAGCTGCGTCACGCAGATCACCAGCCAGACGAAGAGGGCGACCGCGCCGGAGGAGTTGAGCAGGAACGCGAAGACGGTGTCCGGCCACTTGTAGTTGAAGAACACGGCGACGAAGCCGAAGAGCACGGACGCCAGGATCGCCTTCTGCGGCACGGCGCGCACGCTGGTCGTGGCGAAGGCCTTGGGCGCGTCACCGCGCTGCCCCAGCGAGAACGCCATCCGGGAGGCCGTGTACAGGCCGGAGTTGAGGCAGGACAGCACGGCGGTCAGCACGATGACCTCCATGATCCGGCCCGCGTTCGGGATGCCGATGGAGTCCAGCGCGGCGACGTACGAGCCCTTGTCGACGATCGACTCGTCGTTCCACGGCAGCAGCGTGAGGACGACGAAGATCGAGCCCAGGTAGAAGACGGCGATGCGCCAGATCACGCTGTTGGTGGCCCGGGTGACGGCCTTCTGCGGGTCCTCGGACTCGCCGGCGGCCAGCGTCACGATCTCGCTGCCCATGAAGGAGAAGACGACCATCAGCACGCCGGTGAGGATCGCGCCCGCGCCCATCGGGAAGAACCCGCCGTGGTCGGTGAGGTACGCGACGCCGTGGCCGGGGTTGTCGGAGCCCGGCAGCACGCCGAAGACGGCGAGCAGGCCGACGACCACGAACGCGCCGATCGCCACGACCTTGATCCCGGCGAACCAGAACTCGAACTCGCCGTAGGAGGAGACGGACGCCAGGTTGGTCGCGGTGAGCACCACCATCACGATCAGCGCCCAGGCCCACTGCGGCACGGCCGGGATCCAGCCCTCCAGGATCTTGGCACCGGCGGTCGCCTCGACCGCCAGCACCACGACCCAGAAGAACCAGTACAGCCAGCCGATGGTGAACCCGGCCCAGCGGCCGAGCGCGCGGTCCGCGTAGGCGGAGAAGGAGCCCGAGGTGGGCTGGGCGGCGGCCATCTCGCCGAGCATCCGCATGACGAAGACGACCATCACGCCGACGAGGGCGTACGACAGGAGGATGGCGGGGCCCGCCGCGGCGATGCCGGAGCCGGAGCCGACGAAGAGGCCCGCGCCGATCACGCCGCCGATGGCGATCATGGACAGGTGGCGGTTCTTGAGGCCGGCCTTGAGGCCGTCGGAGGACTGAGGATTCCCGGGTTCTCCGGCCTTCCCGCCTTCCTTGGGCAGGGTGGGCTGCGTGGTCATGGACGCATCCTTACGTTTTCGAGGTGCTCGGGTGACGAGCCCGTACATGGGAACCCGTCACCCGCCCGGGTCGAAAGACCCCGTTTCCGGATCGTGATCCAGGACCTCCGTCTGCGACCAAGGTCCGGACCCCCGCTGGCACCTGCCCCCCGATCTCCGTGCCACACTCGGAGCCATGCGCGTCTACCTCGGCTCCGACCATGCCGGTTACGAACTGAAGAACCACCTCGTGGAGTGGCTGAAGGCCCACGGCCACGAGCCCGTCGACTGCGGACCCCACGTCTACGACGCCCAGGACGACTACCCGCCGTTCTGCCTGCGCGCCGCGGAGCGCACGGCCGCGGACCCCGACGCCCTGGGCATCGTGATCGGCGGCTCGGGCAACGGCGAGCAGATCGCCGCGAACAAGGTCAAGGGCGTCCGCGCCGCGCTGGCCTGGAGCGAGCAGACCGCCGCCCTGGGCCGCGAGCACAACAACGCCAACGTCATCTCCGTCGGCGGCCGGATGCACACCGAGGAGGAGGCGACCAAGTTCGTCGAGATCTTCCTCGCCACCCCGTACTCGGGCGAGGAGCGCCACACCCGCCGCATCGAGATGCTCTCCGCCTACGAGGAGACCGGCGAGCTCCCCCCGATCCCGGCCCACCACCCGCAGCAGGACGCCTGACGGCCGATGCCTGAAGGGCACACCATCCACCGGCTGGCCGCCGACTACCGCGAGCGGTTCGGCGGCTGGCCCGTGCGCGCCTCCAGCCCCCAGGGCAAGTTCGCCGACGCGGCGGCCCTGCTCGACGGCAGCGTCCTGGAGTCCACCGAGGCGCACGGCAAGCACCTGTTCCTCGGCTTCCCGCGCGACGAGTGGGTGCACATCCACCTCGGCCTGTTCGGCAAGGTGGACTTCGCCGCGGCCCCCGCCGCGCCGCCCACCGACACGGTCCGGCTGCGCCTGGCCAACGCGGAGTCGTACGTGGACCTGCGCGGGCCCACCACCTGCGCGCTGATCACCGACGGCGAGAAGGCCGCGGTGCACGAGCGGCTCGGCCCCGACCCGCTGCGCCCCGCCGACGACGGCGAGCGCGCCTGGAGCCGGGTCTCCCGCTCCCGTACGACCGTCGCGGCGCTGCTGATGGACCAGAAGGTCATCGCGGGCGTCGGCAACGTCTACCGCGCCGAGGTCCTCTTCCGGCACGGCATCGACCCCTACCGCGCGGGCCGCGACCTGACCCGCGCCGAGTGGGACGCGGTCTGGGCGGACCTGGTGGCGCTGATGGCGGAGGGCGTGCGGCTCAACCGCATCGACACCGTCCGCCCCGAGCACACCCCCGAGGCCATGGGCCGCCCGCCGCGGGTGGACGACCACGGCGGCGAGGTGTACGTCTACCGGCGCGCCCACCAGCCGTGCCACCTGTGCGGTACGGAGATCCGCACCGCCGGGCTGGCCGCCCGCAACCTCTTCTGGTGCCCCGGCTGCCAGACGGCCTGAGGCCCGACGCGACTCAGAAGCCGTGCGCGACCCACGGCGCGCGGGCCGCCCCGAAGGCCAGGGACGCCCGCTCCAGGGTCCCGGGGACCAGCTCCCGCACCCGGCCCGCCCCGGCCAGCTCGACCAGCGAGGTGCCGCCCAGGTAGGCCGCCCCCAGCTCCCGCGCGCCCAGCGCCAGGTCCGCCGGGTCCTCGGTGCGCTCGCAGCGGGCGCCCGGCCCGTCCGCGACCAGCCGCCAGCGGCCCGCGTTCCACGGGCAGAAGTCGTCCGCCACCTCCAGGACCACGTCCAGCGGCACCTGGTAGCTCCGGGCCGCCAGGGCCGCGCCCACGTCCACCACCCGTACGAACAGCTCGTCGCGCACCATGACCTCGCAGCGGCGCACGTCGCTGACCATCTGCAGCAGCGGGTCGTCCACCGGGCGGCGCTTGGCCACCACCCACGAGGTCAGGTCGATCCCGAACAGGAAGTTCCACAGCGCCCCGCGGGCCGCCGGGTCCAGCGCGTCCAGGTCGCGCACCAGCACCACCCCGTCCGGGCCCGCGGGCGCCCACTTCGGCTGGGTGTGGAAGCGCGCGTACCCCACGGCCACGCCGTCCCGCTCGGCCACCACGCAGCGCAGCGCGGAGCCGCCGTCGCGGTCCTGCGGGGGGTCGAGCAGGGCCTGGCGCTCCCAGCCGGGCGCGTGCGTGGTCGTCCCGGGCCGCTCCGGCACCAGGCGCGCGTACACCTCCTCGCAGGCGGCCAGCGCCTTCGCCGGGTCCACCTCGCGCAGCCGCACCCGGTCGGTGCCCCCGGGCAGCCGCAGCGTCACCCGCCGGGTGTCCACGCGCAGCCAGAGCTTGCGGCTGCCGAGCCCGTAGCCGAAGCGGCCGTAGATGTCCGGCTCGGACGCGGTCAGCACGGCCAGCGGCTCGCCCAGGGCGTGCACGTCGTCCAGCTGGCGGCGCATCATCGAGGTCAGCACGCCCCGGCGGCGGTGGGTCGCGGCGACCGAGACCATCGTCACGCCGGCCGCCCGCACCAGCTGCCCGCCGGGCACGGTGAGGCCGAAGGAGAACGCCCCCGCGGTGCCCACCCAGCGGTCGTCGTCGCGCACCCCCAGGGAGCGCTCGCACTCGGTCAGCTCCCGGTAGAGCTCCACCTCCTCCGGGGCCTCCGGCACGCCCCCGAACGCCAGCGTCAGACTGCCGTACCACTCGTCCCAGTCGGCAGGTCGCAGCACCTGCGGCGGTGTCGTCATATGCCATGGGTACCAGGGGCCCGGCACCCGACGCGACCCGATTTCGAACGCAATGTCTCAGGGGTCCCCCTGCGCGCGGGGCGCACGGGTGGATAGGGTCCTGGCCAATGGCCAAGAGAGCGGGAGCGGACTCCTTCACGGCCCGGCTGCGCAAGAGCGTCCACCGGGTCCGCGTCGCGCTGCGCAAATCGGGTGTCGACTACTTCCGCGGCGACGGCTCCGACTGGATCGCCCTGGTGGGCCTGATACTGACCATCCCGGCGATCACCCTGGGCACGATCGCGATGCCCGTGTGGGTCTCGCCGCCCGCCCTGGTGCTGCCGATCGTCGCGGGCGGCCTGCTGCTGCGCCCGGCCAGCCTGCTCGGCCTGTACGCGGGGACGGCCGCGGCCCTCATCGTGGAGTCCGTCGCCCTCGGCCCGTACACCCAGGGCCCCGGCCGGGTCACCCCGGGCACGGTCCTGGTGGTCGCCGCCTGCGGTCTGTTCGGCCTGCTCATCGCCCAGTTCAGGGCCCGGGTCGGAGTGCCCTGGCGGCGCGGCGGCACCATGCTCTTCGACCTGCGCGAGCGGATCCGGGTGCAGAGTTCGCTGCCCGCGCTGCCCCGGGGCTGGCACCACGAGATGGCGCTGCGCCCGGCCGGCGGCCAGTCCTTCTCCGGCGACTTCGTGGTGGCCGCGCGCACCAACGGCGGGCGCACCCTGGAGGTCGTGCTCACCGACGTCTCCGGCAAGGGCATGGACGCGGGATCGCGCGCCCTGCTGCTCTCCGGCGCCTTCGGCGGGCTGCTCGGCTCGCTGCCCCCGCACGGCTTCCTGCCCGCAGCCAACGGCTACCTGCTGCGCCAGGACTGGGACGAGGGCTTCGCCACCTCGATCCACCTGGTCCTCGACCTGGAGTCGGGGGACTACGAACTGCTCTCCGCGGGCCACCTGCCCGCCCTGCAGCTGCACGCGGGCAGCGGGCGCTGGGAGGAGAAGGACGCCGCCGAGGGCCCGCTGCTGGGGGTGTACGACGGGGCCGAGTTCCACCCGGCCAAGGGGTCGCTGCGCCCCGGCGACGTCCTGATGCTCTTCACCGACGGCCTGGTGGAGGCCGCCGACCGGGACATCGCCGAGGGCGTCGACCGCCTCACCGGCGAGGCGGACCGCTACGTCGCCTCGGGGTTCCAGGGCGCCGCCTGGCACCTGATCGAGGCGTGCGCCAAGGACGTCAACGACGACCGGGCGCTGCTGCTCATCTCGCGGGAGGCGTGAGCTCCGCGAGCGCCGGCTCCTCGTCGCCGGCCGCTTCCGGCCCGCGGCCCCGGCCGCCGGGGAGCAGCCGGGCCAGCCACGCGGAGCGCCCGGCGGCGAGCGGCCCGAGGACGGCGAGCAGCAGCACGTAGCCCGCGATGAACGGCGAGAGCCGCTCGTCGAGCCCGGCCGCCGCGGCCATGGTCGCCAGGATCAGCGCGAACTCGCCCCGGGCCAGCAGGGTCGTCGCCACGTTGGCCGCGGGGCCCGCCCCGAACCCGTACACCCGCGCCGCGGCCAGTCCCGCGACCACGTTCATCACCAGGGTCACCGCGACCGCCGCGAGGACCGGCCAGAGGACCACCGGCAGGTCGCCGGGGTCGATGGAGAGCCCGAAGGCGAAGAAGAACATCGCGCCGAAGGCGTCGCGCAGCGGGTGCACCAGGGAGCGGATCCGGGCGCCGGAGGCGGTGGAGCCGAGCATCAGGCCGACCATGAACGCGCCGATCGCGTCGGCGACCCCGAACCACTCGGAGACCCCGGCCACGAAGACGGCGGCGCCCAGGAACGAGATGACCAGCAGCTCGTCGTCGCGGGTGGCGAAGAGGCGGGAGACCACGCGGGTGCCGAAGCGCGCCGCGAGCGCGAGCAGCAGCAGGAAGCCGAAGGCCTTGCCGCCGTCCACCACGGCCGCCGCCAGGCTGTCGGCGCCGGACAGGATGGGCTGCAGCGCCGCCAGGTAGAGGGCGAGGAAGACGTCCTCGACGACGATGATGCCGAGGATGGGCTTGGTCTCGGGGTTGCCGATGCGGCCGAGGTCGACGAGGACCTTGGTGACGATGGCGGACGAGGAGATGCCCAGGACCCCTGCGAGGACCAGGGCCTCCGCGGTGCCCCAGCCGAGCGCGAAGCCGAAGGCGAGCCCGGCGCCGACGTTCAGGGCGAGGTAGGCGCCGCCCGCGAGGGCCATCCTGCGCCCGCCGGTCCTCAGGTCGTCGAGGTGGAACTCCAGGCCCAGGTAGAAGAGCAGCAGTACCAGGCCGAGGGCGGAGAGCATCTCCAGCTCGTGCGGGTCGGAGACCAGGACGATGCCGGGGGTGTGCGGGCCGAGGAGTATCCCGGCCAGGATGAACAGGGGGATGGTCGGCAGTCCGATGCGGTTGCCGAGCCGGGCGAGGACGGCGGCGGCCAGGAAGGCCCCGCCCATGGCGATGAGGGTGTCCGCGTGTCCGATGGGCCTGCCTCCACGGGTCAAGAGAGCGTCAAGGAATCGTCAGTAATTAGTTTACCGAAAGATTGACGCCGCAACCAATGGGTGGATTCCCCTACGGGGCGGGGCGTACCGGTACGGTCCGGACGCCACCGGAGCCGGGCCGCACCGCCCCCGTACAGTCGGGCCCATGGCCGAGCTGACACCGACCGCGATCGAGGAACTGGCCCGCGCCGCGCACGCCGGGCAGACCGACAAGGCGGGCCGCCCCTACGAGGAACACCTGGCCGCCGTCGCCGCCGGGGTGCGGGCGCGCGGCGGCAGCGACGAGCAGATCGCCGCCGCCTGGCTGCACGACGCGGTGGAGGACGACGCGCTCAGCGAGCAGTGGCTGGCGGACGCGCCCCTGCCGCGGGCCGTCAAGGACGTCGTCCTGGCGCTCACCAAGCGGGCGGGGGAGGAGCCGGAGGACTACGCGGCCCGGATCCTGGCCGTCCCCGGCGCGCTGCTGGTCAAGGAGGCCGACCTGGCCCACAACGCGGACCCGGGCCGGCTCGCCGCACTCGACGCACCGACCCGGGACCGGCTCACCGCGAAGTACGCGCGGATGCGACGGCTGCTCGGCCTGGCGGACGGCTGACCTCGCGGCCGGCCTCCCGGCGGAACGCCCAGTCCATCCGGGGCTCGGTCACCGGCCGCAGCAGCCGGCGCACCGGAGGCGTGCACAGAAGGGTGACGGCCGCGGCGGCGGCCAGGGTGACGGCGACGATGCCCGGCGGCGTCGTCAGCCACGGCTCCACCCGCGGCACCCGCCAGAAGACCAGCGACTTCACCAGGAAGCCGTGCAGCAGGTAGCCGCAGATCGTGCCGGTGCCCAGCACCGTGAACCAGGTCCGCCGGCGCGGTACGAGGGCCAGGAACGACGCGGTCAGCAGCAGGCTCCCGGCGAACAGCGCCAGCGTCATCAGCGGCCCCGACCACCAGGGCGCGTCCAGCTCCACCGCGCTGGTGGAGTGGTAGAACCAGCCCATCCGCAGCCGCGGCGCGAGGAAGTAGAAGGCGGGCAGGGCCAGCGCCAGGACCGCGGCGGCCGCCCGGCGCGCCAGCGGCCGGTGCAGCAACGCGAAGTGCTCGCGCCGCAGTTGCAGCCCCAGCACGAAGAACGGCAGGAACTGCAGGATCCGCTGGAGGTCCAGGTCCGCGCCCACGTCCGGGGTCAGCGTGCCCACCATCGCCACGCCCAGCGCCACGGGCAGCGGCCAGCGCGCCGCCCGCCACAGCGGCGTGGACAGCCGCCACACGAAGAGCGCGATCAGGAACCAGGTCAGGTAGAAGGGGTCCAGGATGCTCAGCGGGTACTCCGGGTCACCGGTCGCCCAGCGCCGGTAGAGCGTGTACCCGACCTCGAAGACCACGTACGGCACCAGCAGGGTGGTCACCAGCTTGCGCAGCTGGTCGGGGCGCCCGGTGTAGGAGCGCGAGAAGTAGCCCGAGACGACGATGAACGCCGGCATGTGCAGGGCGTACACGAGCATGTACAGCGCCCTGGTGGCCCGGCTGCCCTCCATCACGGGCTCCCAGGCGTGGCCGACCGCGACGAGCACGATCGCCAGGTACTTCGCGTTGTCGAAGAAGGCGTCTCGTCTGCTGGACGCCCCGCCGTCCGACTGCCGGCGCCCGGCTCCCTCCGCGACCGGATCCGGTTCCCGGGTCCCGGAGGGCGACCCGCTGGCACATTCCTGCGTGGCGTGGAACATCCAAGGCACCCTAGTAAGCGCCGACGGAGCGTTGTCAACTGCCGGAAATGCCCTGGTTAATCCGGAGGAAAACCCGCATTTCGGCACACGGAACCCCGTGTTCCAGGGCTGCGCACACGGGGCGCACGCGCCCCGCGCACCTCGCGATTTCCAGCCGATCTGGTGACGGCGCGCCGCTGATCAACACGGCCCGGGACCCTTTTGATGGCGTGAACCGTTCGCCAACGATTCGTCACGCGGCAGCGCCCGCAGGGGGGTTGGTGGCACGATGGTGCGAACGGGGGCGCTGGGTGTGCGCTGCCGGGCCGGCTAGGCGGACCGACCGAGGGTGTGATGAGACGTGGCCGTTTCACTGTCAGTGGTGCTTCTGCTGGCCATCATCATGGTGGTGCTCATCCGGGGCGGCTCGCTCAAGGCGGGCCCCGCGGTCGTCGCGGCCCTCTTCGGCTTCTTCCTGGCGTCGACCGGCATGGCCCCGTCGATCCAGCGCTTCATGAACTCGATAGCCGAGACGATCAACAGCATCAGCTTCTGAGGCGTGCCGCCCCGAGCCGCACGGCCCGGGCGTCCGCACGCCCGGGCGCGGCCCGTGAACGAGACCGGGGCCGGGGGGGGGGGGGGGGGGCCGCCCCCCCCCCCCCGGGGGGAGGCGTGGCCACGGCAGCCCGGCAGACCGGCGCGAGCGAAGAGGCCATGCGCCGGGCCTTCGCGGAGTATGACCGGCTGTACCCGGAGATCGGGGACCCAGGTCCCCGCCCGGCCCCGGGCCGGTTGGAGCGGGCGACGGGAATCGAACCCGCGTAGCTAGTTTGGAAGACTAGGGCTCTACCATTGAGCTACGCCCGCATGCGTGCGCCGCAGGTCACGAGGGCCGCGGCACGAAGAGCATGGTAGCGGGTCCGGGCCCGGTCGCGCACGCCCCGCCCCGGCCCGCGGAATGCGGGCGTCGCACGGCTCCGGGACATGTACCCTACGGATCGCACCGACGGGGTGTGGCGCAGCTTGGTAGCGCGTCCGCTTTGGGAGCGGAAGGCCGTGGGTTCAAATCCCGCCACCCCGACCAGCCCGCCGACGGCGCTCCGCCCGGTCCCCGCCGTCCGTGCCGCGCGCCCGGACCGCGGGCCGTCAAGATCACATTGTGGGGGCCGTCCCGCTTGCGGTTACTATGCAAGCTGCGTGCCCGTGTGTCTCTCTGACCGGGCCGATCGGCTGGACCGCCGACCAAGCGGCCACCAGCGGAATCCAAGAATCAGCCACAAGGAGACCGAACCGTGAAGAGCGCCGTGGAGACCCTGAACCCGACCCGGGTTCGGCTCACTGTCGAGGTGCCCTTCGAGGAGCTCAAGGACAGCCTCGACGCGGCGTACAAGAAGATCAACCAGCAGGTCACGGTCAAGGGCTTCCGCAAGGGCAAGATCCCGGCTCGTGTCATCGACCAGCGCTTCGGCCGCGGTGCGGTGCTGGAGGAGGCCGTCAACGACGCCCTCCCGAAGTTCTACACCGAGGCGGTCAACGAGGCCGAGGTCAACCCGCTGGGTCAGCCCGAGGTCGACATCACGGAGCTGAAGGACGGCGAGCTGCTGGCCTTCACCGCCGAGGTCGACATCCGCCCGACGATCGAGATCCCGGACTACTCCGGCATCGAGATCACCGTCGACGCGGTCGAGGTCACCGACGAGGACATCGAGAAGTCCGTGGAGCAGCTGCGCGAGCGCTTCGCCTCCACCAACCCGGTCGAGCGGGCCGCCGAGGACGGCGACGTCGTGACGATCGACCTCGAGGCCAAGGTCGACGGCGAGGTCCTGCCCGACGGCGTGGCCCAGGGCGTCTCGTACACCATCGGCTCGGGCGAGCTGCTCGACGGCATCGACGAGGCCGTCAAGGGCCTCGCGGCCGACGGCGAGGCCACCTTCACCTCGCAGCTCAAGGGCGGCTCCGCCGAGGGCAAGGACGCCGAGGTCACCGTCAAGGTCACCGCGGTCGCCAAGCGCGAGCTCCCCGAGCTCGACGACGACTTCGCGCAGCTCGCCTCCGAGTTCGACACCCTCGACGAGCTCAAGGCCGACAGCCGCAAGCGCCTCGAGAACATGAAGCAGTACGACCAGGCCACCCAGGCCCAGGAGCGCGTCCTCGACGAGCTGCTGAAGCTGGTCGAGGTCCCGATCCCCGAGAAGCTCCTCGAGGACGAGATCCAGACCCGCACCCACAACCTGGAGCACCACCAGCTCGGTCAGATGGGCCTCGACCTCGACAAGTACCTGGAGATCCAGGGCAAGACGCGCGAGGAGTTCGAGACCGAGACCAAGGAGCAGGCGGTCAAGGGCATCAAGACCCAGTTCATCCTGGACGAGCTCGTCTCCAAGGAGAAGCTCAACGTCAGCCAGGACGAGCTCACCGAGCACCTGATGCGCCGCGCGGCCTCCTCCGGCATGAGCCCGGACCAGTTCGCCCAGGCCGTCGTCGAGGGCGGCCAGGTGCCGATGCTCGTCGGCGAGGTCGCCCGCGGCAAGGCCCTCGCGGTCGTCGTGGAGTCCGCCACGGTCAAGGACACCAACGGCGAGGTCGTCGACCTCGACGACGAGGACGAGACCGAGGAGGCCGCCGAGGCCGCCGCGGAGGCCCCCGAGGCCGCCGCCGAGTCCACGGAGAAGGCCGAGGCCTGAGCCTCGCCCTGACGCCCGTCACGGGCCCGGTCGCACCCGCGTGCGGCCGGGCCCGTGCGCGTACGGGAGGGCCCCGCGCCCCCAACTACCTTGCGCTGCCAGCGAACAGTTCGGGAACCGGGATGGCGTTGTCCGACCTGCGCGTTAGGGTCCATGAATACGAGGGCAGGCAAGTACCCGCCCGCAGTACGCAAGACGCTGAGACGGCCGAAGCCGTCAGAGACGAGCAGGTGGATACGTGACGAATCTGATGCCTTACGCCGCCGGTGAGCCGTCCATCGGTGGTGGCCTCGGCGACCATGTCTACAACCGACTGCTCGGCGAGCGCATCATCTTCCTCGGCCAGCAGGTCGACGACGAGATCGCCAACAAGATCACGGCGCAGCTGCTTCTCCTGGCCGCCGACCCGGAGAAGGACGTCTTCCTCTACATCAACAGCCCCGGTGGCTCGGTGACGGCCGGCATGGCCATCTACGACACCATGCAGTACATCCCGAACGACGTCGTCACCATCGGCATGGGCATGGCCGCGTCCATGGGACAGTTCCTGCTCACCGGCGGCACGGCGGGCAAGCGCTTCGCGCTGCCGAACACCGACATCCTGATGCACCAGGGCTCGGCCGGCATCGGCGGCACCGCATCGGACATCAAGATCCAGGCCGAGTACCTCCTTCGCACGAAGAAGCGCATGGCCGAGATCACCGCGCACCACTCCGGCCAGACCGTCGAGGCGATCATCCGCGACGGCGACCGCGACCGCTGGTTCACCGCGGAGGAGGCCAAGGACTACGGCCTCATCGACGAGATCATCTCTGCCGCTTCGGGCGTTCCGGGCGGCGGTGGCACCGGGGCCTGAGCCCCAGCCGACCCGCAGTCCAGCCCCCGCCGAACGCCACCAGGATGGTGAACCCCCAATGACCAACTTCTCCGCGAGCGGCCTCTACACCGGCCCGCAGGTGGACAACCGCTACGTCGTCCCGCGCTTCGTCGAGCGCACCTCGCAGGGCGTGCGCGAGTACGACCCGTACGCGAAGCTGTTCGAGGAGCGCGTGATCTTCCTCGGCGTGCAGATCGACGACGCCTCCGCCAACGACGTCATGGCGCAGCTGCTGTGCCTGGAGTCGATGGACCCGGACCGCGACATCTCCATCTACATCAACAGCCCCGGCGGCTCGTTCACGGCCCTCACGGCCATCTACGACACGATGCAGTTCGTGAAGCCGGACATCCAGACGGTCTGCATGGGGCAGGCGGCCTCCGCCGCCGCGATCCTGCTGGCCGCCGGCACCCCGGGCAAGCGCATGGCCCTGCCCAACGCGCGCGTGCTGATCCACCAGCCCTCCGGCGGCACCGGCCGCGAGCAGCTCTCCGACCTGGAGATCGCGGCCAACGAGATCCTGCGCATGCGCACGCAGCTCGAGGACATGCTGGCCAAGCACTCGTCGACGCCGATCGAGAAGATCCGCGAGGACATCGAGCGCGACAAGATCCTCACGGCCGAGGACGCCCTGTCCTACGGCCTGATCGACCAGATCGTCTCGACCCGCAAGACCACGGCGGCCGCGGCGGCCTGACGCCCGACCTTCCCTTGGTGCGGGGCGCGGAGGACCATGCGTCCATGCGAACCGTGCCAAGGGGGGCCCGAACGGGGGGCCCGGCAAGGTACCGTCGGATATGAGGCACCAGGAGCGGCTGCACCAAGCCGCTCCCAGGCGAAGGGGAAGCACCTCGTGGCACGCATCGGTGATGGCGGCGACCTGCTCAAGTGCTCGTTCTGCGGAAAGAGCCAGAAGCAGGTGAAGAAGCTCATCGCGGGCCCCGGTGTGTACATCTGCGACGAGTGCATCGACCTCTGCAACGAGATCATCGAGGAGGAGCTCGCCGAGACGAGCGAGGTGCGCTGGGAGGAGCTTCCCAAGCCCCGCGAGATCTACGAGTTCCTGGAGGGGTACGTCGTCGGGCAGGAGCCCGCGAAGAAGGCCCTCTCCGTCGCGGTGTACAACCACTACAAGCGCGTCCAGGCCGGCGAGAACGGCGGCGCGCAGGGCCGGGACGACGCCATCGAACTGGCGAAGTCCAACATCCTCCTGCTGGGCCCCACGGGCTCCGGCAAGACACTGCTCGCCCAGACGCTCGCCCGCATGCTCAACGTCCCGTTCGCCATCGCCGACGCGACGGCGCTGACGGAGGCGGGGTACGTGGGCGAGGACGTCGAGAACATCCTGCTGAAGCTCATCCAGGCCGCCGACTACGACGTCAAGAAGGCCGAGACGGGCATCATCTACATCGACGAGATCGACAAGGTCGCCCGTAAGAGCGAAAACCCGTCGATCACGCGCGACGTCTCCGGCGAGGGCGTGCAGCAGGCCCTGCTGAAGATCCTGGAGGGCACCACCGCCTCGGTCCCGCCGCAGGGCGGCCGCAAGCACCCCCACCAGGAGTTCATCCAGATCGACACGACGAACGTGCTGTTCATCGTGGGCGGCGCCTTCGCGGGCCTGGAGAAGATCATCGAGTCCCGGGCGGGTGCCAAGGGCATCGGCTTCGGCGCGACGATCCGCTCCAAGCGCGAGATCGAGGCCAGCGACCAGTTCCAGGAGGTCATGCCGGAGGACCTGGTGAAGTTCGGGATGATCCCCGAGTTCATCGGCCGCCTCCCGGTCATCACCTCGGTGCACAACCTGGACCGCGAGGCCCTGCTGAAGATCCTCGTCGAGCCGCGCAACGCGCTGGTCAAGCAGTACCAGCGCCTGTTCGAACTCGACGGCGTGGAGCTGGACTTCGACCGCCCGGCCCTGGAGGCCATCGCCGACCAGGCGATCCTGCGCGGCACCGGCGCGCGCGGCCTGCGCGCCATCATGGAAGAGGTCCTGATGTCGGTGATGTACGAGGTGCCGTCCCGCAAGGACGTGGCCCGCGTGGTCATCACCGAGGACGTCGTCCACAACAACGTCAACCCGACGCTGGTCCCGCGCGAGCCGCGGATCGTCAAGAACGACGGCCGGCACGAGAAGTCGGCGTAGCGGCGACCGCCGTACGACGGACGCAGGAGGGGGCCCGGTCCAGCTGGACCGGGCCCCCTCCTTCCGTACGCCCGGGTGCTCGGCGCACCGGGCGGACGGTCACCTGATCTCGACGCGCGTCTCGGCGCGGACCTTCGCGGTCATGTCGGCCATCTGCTCCAGCGTGTAGCCCTTGCCGGTCAGCGCGGCGGCGCCCTCGGCCCCGCTCACGTAACCGACCGTGCTGTGGTCGGTCCACAGGCAGTACGGGACGGTGAGGCTGCTCGGGCCGCCGGAGGTGGAGCCGGACGCCATCGTCATCTTGATGTTGCGGCACTTCATGACGCCGTTGTCGAACCCGGCCGGCTTCATGTCCTTGGCCGGGCCGTCGAACTCGACCTTCATGCCGCTGGAGTCCTTGCTGTCCTGGGCGTTCTTCTCCTGCTCGGCCATCATCGCGGCCATGACCTTGTCCGGGTCGTCGATGTCGCCCCACACGCCGCTGAAGTTGAGGTTCTTGGCGGTCATGCCGTCGCCGGCCTTGTAGGAGCCGCCCTCCTGCTTGGCGTTCTTGACGCCCGCGGCCTCCAGCTCCTTGGTGTCCTTCTGGGTCAGACCGCCCTTGTCCCCGGAGCCCTCGGACTTCTTGTACTCGGTGAGCAGCGTCGGCGGCGTCGTCAGCTTGTACTTCTTGCCGTCGCTCGCCACCGAGCCGCCGCCACCGTCGCCCAGCAGGAAGTACGCGCCCACGCCGAGCGCGGCCACCACGGCCACCGCGCCGATGATCAGGCCCGTCTTCTTGCCGCCACCGCCCTGCGGCGGCGGGGGCGGGAAGCCGCCCTGGCCGTAGCCGGGCTGCTGTCCGTACGGTCCGGGCTGCTGGGGCTGTCCGTACGGCCCCGGCTGCTGCGGCTGCTGCTGGGGGTACCCGTACGGCTGCTGCGGCGGTACGCCCTGCGGGGCCTGCTGCGGGTAGCCGTACCCGGGCTGGGGCTGTCCGTAGGGACCAGGGCCACCGGGCTGGGGCGCCTGCGGCGGCTGGCCGTAGGGTCCCGGCTGACCGTACGGTCCGGGCTGCTGGGGCTGGCCACCGTACGGGCCCGGCTGGTTGTAGCTCATTCCTGGGTTCCCCTCCGCATGCACATGTCGTCCGGACATCCTGTCGGAAGGGCCTCCGACGTGGGGCGGCGGGGGGTCGTCCGTTACGAAAGATTCCCGTTTCAGTACCGGCCCGTGACACCCCTAAACTGGGGCCCGTGACCGAGAACCCTCAGCAGCAGACAGCAGCCACTCCCGAACTGCCGACCCAGTACGCGCCGGCCGAGGTAGAGGGGAAGCTGTACGAGCGCTGGGTAGAGCGCGGGTACTTCGAGGCCGACGCCTCCAGCGAGAAGCCGCCGTACACCATCGTCATCCCGCCGCCGAACGTCACGGGGTCGCTGCACCTGGGGCACGCCTTCGAACACACCCTGATCGACGCCCTCACCCGCCGTGCGCGCATGCGGGGCTTCGAGACGCTGTGGCAGCCGGGCATGGACCACGCAGGCATCGCCACCCAGAACGTGGTCGAGCGCGAGCTCGCCAAGGAGGGCAAGTCCCGCCACGACCTGGGCCGCGAGGCGTTCGTCGAGCGCGTCTGGAAGTGGAAGGAAGAGTCCGGCGGCCAGATCTCCGGACAGATGCGCCGCCTCGGTGACGGCGTCGACTGGTCCCGTGAGCGCTTCACCATGGACGAGGGCCTGTCCGTCGCCGTCCAGACCATCTTCAAGAAGATGTACGACGACGGCCTGATCTACCGCGCCGAGCGCATCATCAACTGGTGCCCCCGCTGTCTGACGGCCATCTCCGACATCGAGGTGGACTACCAGGACGACGACGGCGAGCTCGTCTCCATGAAGTACGGCGAGGGCGAGGACACCATCGTCGTCGCCACCACGCGCGCCGAGACGATGCTGGGCGACACGGCCGTCGCCGTCCACCCCGACGACGAGCGCTACGCCCGGCTCATCGGCAAGCGCATCAAGCTGCCGCTGACCGACCGCAGCATCCCGGTCGTCGCCGACACCCACGTCGACCCCGCGTTCGGCACCGGCGCCGTCAAGGTGACCCCGGCCCACGACCCGAACGACTTCGCCATCGGCCAGCGCCACGACCTGGAGACCATCGAGGTCCTCGACGAGCGCGGCGTCATCGTCACCCCCGGCCCCTTCCAGGGCCTGGACCGCTTCGAGGCCCGTTCCGCGATCGTCGCCGCCCTGCGCGCGGACGGCCGGATCGTCGCCGAGAAGCGGCCGTACGTCCACTCGGTCGGCCACTGCTCCCGCTGCAAGACGACGCTGGAGCCGCGCCTCTCGATGCAGTGGTGGGTCAAGGTCGAGACGCTCGCCAAGGCCGCCGGTGACGCGGTCCGCGACGGCCGTGTCGACATCCACCCCGCCGAGCTGACCCCGCGCTACTTCGCCTGGGTCGACAACCTCAACGACTGGTGCATCTCGCGCCAGCTGTGGTGGGGCCACCGCATCCCGGTCTGGCACGGCCCGGACGGCGAGATGGTCTGCGTCGGCCCGGACGACGAGGCGCCCACCGGCGAGGGCTGGCACCAGGACACCGACGTCCTCGACACCTGGTTCTCCTCCGGCCTCTGGCCGTTCTCCACCATGGGCTGGCCGGAGCGGACGGAGTCGCTGGAGAAGTTCTATCCGAACTCCGTCCTGGTCACCGGCTACGACCTGATGTTCTTCTGGGTCGCCCGCATGATGATGTTCGGCCTGTACGCCATGGACGACGTCCCGTTCCGCACCATCGCCTTCCACGGCATGGTCCGCGACGAGACCGGCAAGAAGATGTCGAAGTCCAAGGGCAACGTGGTCAACCCGCTGGACTGGATGGACAAGTACGGCTCCGACGCCGTCCGCTTCACCCTCGCCCGCGGCGCCAACCCCGGCGTCGACGTGCCGATCGGCGAGGACTGGGTCCAGGGCTCGCGCAACTTCGCCAACAAGATCTGGAACGCCACGCGCTTCGCGCTGATGAACGGCGCCACCGTCGAGGGCGAGCTCCCGCCGGCCGAGTCGATGTCCTCGGTCGACCGCTGGATCCTGTCCCGGCTGAACAAGACCGTCGCCGAAGTGGACGCCCTCTACGACGACTACCAGTTCGCCAAGCTCAGCGACGCCCTCTTCCACTTCGCGTGGGACGAGGTCTTCGACTGGTACGTCGAGCTGTCCAAGACCACCTTCTTCGCGGGCGGCGAACCGGCCAAGGTCTCCGGCCGGGTCCTCGGCGAGGTCCTCGACGTGATGCTGCGCCTGCTGCACCCCGTCGTCCCGTTCGTCACCGAGACCCTGTGGACCAACCTCACCGGCCGCGAGTCGGTCGTCATCGCCGAGTGGCCCGAGGACTCAGGCTTCCGCGACGACACCGCCGAGGCGGAGATCGAGAACCTCCAGCAGGTGGTCACCGAGGTCCGCAGGTTCCGGGCCGACCAGGGCCTGCAGCCCGGCCAGAAGGTCCCCGCCCGCCTCACCCTCACCGGCACCCCGCTGGCCGCGCACGAGGCGGCGATCCGGCAGCTGCTCCGGCTGCAGCCGGAGGGCGAGGGCTTCTCGGCCACCGCCACCCTGCCGGTCGCGGGCGCCGAGGTGGCGCTCGACCTGTCGGGCACCATCGACGTGGCCGCCGAGCGCAAGCGGCTCGCCAAGGACCTGGCCGCCGCCGAGAAGGAGAAGGCCCAGGCCCAGGGCAAGCTCGGCAACGAGGCGTTCCTGGCCAAGGCCCCGGACAACGTGGTCGACAAGATCCGTACCCGGCTCGCCAAGGCGGACGAGGACATCGCCCGCATCCAGGCCCAGCTGGACCGCCTCCCGCAGGCGTGACCGGCTGAGCGCGAAGGGAAGGGGCCCGCACCACTCGGTGGCGCGGGCCCCTTCCCCGTACGCGCGCCTCAGGCCTCCACGGCGACCGGGCCGATGCCGACGGCCTCGGCGTTGCGGCGGGTCTTGGCCCAGCCGTTGCGGCCGCGCAGCAGGCGCACGAAGGCGCGGGCCGAGACCACGAAGAGGTGGTACGCGTACAGCCAGAGCACCAGGCCCCACAGCACGCCCGTCAGGCGCGAGGCGTCCGGGGCGAACGCACGGCGGTAGGCCGGGCCCCACAGCGTGAACGGCACGATCGTGCCCGCCGCGAACAGCAGGGCCAGCGGCCAGCTGCCGGGCAGCAGGCTCGCGCCGTCCAGCAGCAGCCCGGCCGTGATGACCACGGTGAGCAGCAGGGCCGCCAGGTGCGTGAAGGGCTGGAAGAAGGTGTAGAGGGTCTCCAGGACGCCCTTGCCCTTGTACTGGCGCGAGCCCGCGATGCGCGCGCCGTAGCGCATGCACTGGAGGTTGCCCTGCGCCCAGCGGGTGCGCTGGGTCAGGAAGCGCCGCAGGTGGGGCAGGCCCTCCTGGGTCACGAAGGTGTCCGTGAGGTGCGTGATGCGGTGCCCGCGCAAGGTGATGTTCAGGCCCAGCTCGTAGTCCTCGAGGAGCGCGTCGCGCTGCCAGGGCCGCTGCTCGTGCGCGGCGACCGCGTCCAGCGCGCTGAGCCGGGTGAACTGGCCGTTGCCACCCAGGCCGACCGAGCCGGTACGGATCCGGAGCATCTGCATCCCGGCGTTGGCGACGGCGAACTCCATGTCCTGGGCGCGGATCAGCAGCCGGGCGAAGGCGTTGCGCACCCGGCCCCGCTCGGGCAGCGGCTCGGGGTCCTCGACGTTGCGCATCCGTACGGAGACCTGGACGCCGCCGATCTCCGGGTCGCCGAAGCCGTGCGCGCCGCCGACCAGGCGCAGCGCGTCGGGGGCCAGCCGGCCGTCGGCGTCCACGACGCAGACGACGACGCGGGAGCGGTCGGTGCCCGCGGGCAGGTACTCGTCCAGCTCCGCGTAGGCGGCGTTCAGCGCGGCGCCCTTGCCGACGCGGGCGTCCGGGCGGCGCCTGCTCACCAGGTGCACCCGCCGGTCGTGCTCGGCCCGGGCGGCGACGAGCGCGCCGGTGCGGTCCTCGCTGTCGTCGTCGATGACCCACACGTGGGCCTCGGGGAAGTCGGCGCGCAGCTGGTCGACCGTGGTGCCGACGACGGTCTCCTCGTCGCGGCAGGGGACGAAGAAGTGCCAGGCGAACGCGGAGGCGTCACCGGGGGGAGCCGTCTCTCGGCGCCCCCAGGCGTGCCGGGCCCCGGCCCAGTACAGCAGGAAGCACGCCAGCATGGCGAAGGGGAAGAGGGCGAGGAGGGTGTGGAGGGACATCGGGACTCCTGGTCGGGGCGGCGGGGTGCGGGACGGCGGTGTCAGGCCGCGAGGGCGTGCGGGGGGACGGACCGCGCGATCAGCTCGGCGATGCGGGCGGACGCCCGGCCGTCGCCGAACGGGCTCGGCAGCGCCGCCAGCCGGCGCAGCCCCTCCGGCCCCTCGGCGAGGCGGCGGCGCGCCGCCGCACCGAGCCCGGGCCCCGGCCGCACCAGCTCGGCGAAGTCGCCCATCGCCTCGGGGCGCTCGGTGGAACGGCGCACCACCAGCAGCGGGCGGCCCAGCACCGTCGTCTCCTCCTGCACGCCCCCGGAGTCGGACACCAGCAGCGCCGCGTGCCGGGCCAGCGCCAGGAACTCCCCGTACCCCACCGGCTCCAGCACGGTCAGGCCCGCGAGCAGCCCGGCCAGCCCGGCGGCCTCGATCCGCGCCCGGGTGCGCGGGTGCAGCGGCAGCACCACCGGGAGGTCCGCCGACAGGGCCGACAGCTCGGTGAGGATCGCCGCGAGGGCCTCGGGCTCGTCCGTGTTCTCCGGGCGGTGCACGGTCGCCAGCACGTACCCGTCGGCCGCGAGGCCGTGCCGGTCGAGCAGCTCCAGGCGCTCCCCGGCCGGCGGCAGGGCCCGGCGCACCGCCTCCACCACCGTGTTGCCGGTCACCGCGACGCGCGCCCCCGGCACGCCCTCCGCGAGCAGGTTCGCCCGGTTGTCCAGGGTCGCCGCGCACAGCACGTCCGCCAGCCGGTCGATGAGCACCCGGTTGTGCTCCTCCGGCATCGCCCGGTCGTGGCTGCGCAGCCCCGCCTCGACGTGGACCAGCGGGATGCCCCGGGCGTTGGCCGCGAGCGCGCCGGACAGCGCGGCGTTGGTGTCGCCCTGCACCACCACGGCCAGCGGCCGCCCGGCGGCGAACAGCGCGTCCAGGCCGGACAGCGCCGCGGCGATCTGCTCGGCGCGCGGGCGCCCGCCGACCCCGGTGAGGAGCTCCGGCTCCGGCAGCCCCAGCTCCGCCAGGAACCGCCCCGACAGCTGCTCGTCGTAGTGCTGGCCGGTGTGGACCAGGCGCGCGGCGGGGCCGAGCAGGCGCACCAGTTCGGCGACCTTGACCAGTTCCGGGCGGGTGCCCAGGACGACGGCGACACTGCGCGGCGGGAGCCGGCGGGCGGAGGCGGGGGAGAGGGGGAGGCTGTGCATGACCCCGAGGCTGCGGGCCCTTGGTAGTGCCCCCGGTGGTCTTTGGTTGCCCGACGGTTGCTCCTTTCGTCCCGGCCCGGGAAGCGACCAAAGTCCGGGACCTTGGTCCCGGTGGGCGCCCGCGCCGCCGCGATCCGGGACCGTCGCCTCCCCAAACCACTTCCGCCGCCCGAGTGCCTGATGTCACACGCGCCAGGACGTGAGTCAGATCGAACGGGTCGAAAGACCTTGGATGATGGAGGGATGCCGCACACGCCCACCGTCTACGCGCTCCGTCGCGCCGCCGCGGCGGCCCGCCGGCGCGTCGACCGCTGGGCCGGCTCCCCGCGCGCGCTCGACGTGCTCACCGCCCTGAGCTGCTTCGCGCTCATGGTCCTGGACGTCCCCGGCCTCGCCGCCGCCGACAACTCCCTCAGCGGGCTCACCGCCACCCTGGTCCTCGCCCTGGGCGCGGCCACCCTGATGGTGCGCAGGGCCGCGCCCTGGGTGCCGTTCCTGGTGGCGCTGGTGCTGCTGGCCTGGCTGCACGAGCTGACGATGATCCAGTTCGCGCTGTACTCGCTCGGCCGCTTCCGGGGCCGCAGGGCCGGCGTCCCCGCCACCCTGCTGTACGTCGCCGTGTCCTACGGCCTCTTCGAACTGCCGGGCTGGCCCGCGCACCGCGCCGACTCCCTCAGCGAGTTCCTCAGCCTGGTCGTCCCGGTCGGCGTGCTGGCCTCCGGCGTCGGCATCGCCGCCTACCGCCAGGACCTGGTGCGCGAACTGGCGGCCCAGCGCGCCGAGACCGCCGCCGTGCAGGCCGTCCACCAGGAGCGCATCTCCGTCGCCCGGGACGTCCACGACCTGGTCGGCCGCGAGCTGACCGTCCTCGCGGTGCGCGCCGAGGTGCTGGCCGTACGGGCCAGGGGCGAGGCGCACCAGGAGCGGTTCGAGGAGCTCGCCGACACCGCCCGGCGCGCCCACCACATGCTCAACGAGACCATCGTGCGCCGGGCCGACGGCGCCGACGCCACCCCCGGCCTGGAGGGCCTGCCCGCACTGGCCGCCGAGAGCGAGCGCATGGGCAGCCCCGTGGACCTGGCCGTCGCCCCCGAGGCCCGCGCCCTGTCCCCGCTGCGCCAGACGGCCGTCTACCGGGTCGTCCAGGAGTGCCTGACCAACGCGGCCAAGCACGCCCCGGGCGAGCGGGTCGCCGTCACCATCTCCGTACTGGGCCGGGACCTGCGCGTCGACGTGCGCAACGCCCTCGCGGGCGCCCCGCCGGACCGGGCGCCGCTGTCCACCGGCACCGGCCTGTTCTCCATGGAGGAGCGGGTGCGCAGCATGGGCGGCACGCTCAGCGCCCGCCACCGCACCGAGACCTTCGAGGTCACGGCCCTGCTGCCGACCGGCTTCCGGGACTGAGCCCCGGCCGCCGGTGCCGACAGGTCCTAGCGGGCCAGCAGCTTCTGCAGGTTGTCGAAGTCCTCCACGCAGCGCCCCGACCCCAGCGCCACGCAGTCCAGCGGATCGTCCGCCACGAACACCGGGATGCCCGTCGCCGACGCCATCCGCAGGTCCAGGCCCGGCAGCAGCGCGCCGCCGCCCGTCAGCACGATCCCGTGCTCCATCACGTCACCGGACAGCTCCGGCGGGCACTCCTCCAGCGTGGTGCGCACCGCCGCGATGATCTGCTCCACCGGCTCGTCCAGCGCCGCCCGCACCTCGCGGGTCGTCAGCGACACCGTCTTGGGCAGCCCGCCGACCTTCTCCCGCCCGCGGATGGTGAAGGTGCGCTCCTCCAGCTCGTCGTCGCCCGGCACCGGCCACGCCGAGCCGATGGCCACCTTCACGTCCTCCGCCGTGCGCTCGCCGATCAGCAGCGAGTGCTCCTTGCGCACGAAGTCCGTGATCGCCGTGTCCAGCCGGTCGCCGCCCACCCGCAGCGACTGCGAGGTCACGATCCCGCCCAGCGAGATCACCGCCACCTCGGTCGTCCCGCCGCCGATGTCCACCACCATCGAACCGCGCGGGTCCGACACCGGCAGGCCGGCCCCGATCGCCGCCGCCATCGGCTCCTCGATCAGGTGCACCGCCTTGGCGCCCGCCCGCTGCGAGGCGTGCACGATCGCCCGGCGCTCCACCGGCGTCACCCCGCTGGGCACGCAGACCACCATCCGGGTGCGCGGCCGCCGCCCGGGCACCGCCTTGCGCACGAAGTGCCGGATCATCTCCTCGGCCGCCTCGTAGTCGCTGATCACCCCGTCCCTCAGCGGGCGGATCGCGGTGATGGACCCGGGCGTGCGGCCGATGGTCTCCTTCGCCTCGGAGCCCACCGCCAGCGCGGTCCGCGAGCCCTCCTGGACCGCCACCACGGACGGTTCGTTGAGCACGATGCCCTGCCCGCGGGCGTAGAGGAGGGTGTTCGCGGTGCCGAGGTCGATGCCTATGTCCATGATCGCCAAGTTTGCCGGGAGCATCCTGGGAGCCGGGGGGCCGAAGGTCCCGAAAGGGGCGGGTCCAAGGTCCTGTCGGTGGTGCTCCGTAGACTGGCCGTGTGAGTGAGCCCCGCGACGAGTTCGACCAGGACGCGTTCGACGCGATCGTCGACGCCGAGACAGACCGTGACCCCGACCTGGCCGTGATCGAGGCCGGCAGCCGCACCCTGCGCGCCCGGGCCGGATCCCCCCAGGACGACGCCGTGCCCGCCCGCCCCGCCGACCCCGAGGTCGACGCGGCGCTGCGCGCGGTGGAGGCCGACCTGGCGACCCGCTGGGGCGAGACCAAGCTGGAGCCGTCCGTCGCCCGCATCTCGGCGCTGATGGACGTCCTGGGCGAGCCCCAGAAGGCGTACCCCTCGATCCACATCACGGGCACCAACGGCAAGACGTCCACCGCCCGCATGATCGAGGCCCTCTTCGGCGCCTTCGAGCTGCGCACCGGCCGCTACACCTCGCCGCACGTGCAGTCCGTCACCGAGCGCATCAGCCTGGACGGCGCCCCCATCCCGGCCGAGCGCTTCGTCGAGACGTACCAGGACATCAAGCCGTACGTGGAGATGGTCGACGCCAAGGAGGAGTACCGGCTCTCCTTCTTCGAGGTCCTCACCGGCATGGCGTACGCCGCCTTCGCCGACGCCCCCGTGGACGTCGCGGTCGTCGAGGTCGGCATGGGCGGCAGCTGGGACGCGACCAACGTGATCGACGGCACCGTCGCCGTCATCACCCCCATCGACCTGGACCACACCGACCGGCTCGGCTCCACGCCCGGCGAGATCGCGGTGGAGAAGTCCGGGATCATCAAGGAGGGCGCCACCGTGGTGCTCTCCCAGCAGCCGGTCGACGCCGCCCAGGTCATCCTCAAGAAGGCCGTCGAGGCCGACGCCACCGTGGCCCGCGAGGGCCTGGAGTTCGGCGTGGTCTCCCGCGAGATCGCGGTCGGCGGCCAGCTGCTCACCCTGCGCGGGCTCGGCGGGGAGTACGAGCAGGTGTTCCTGCCGCTGTACGGCGCGCACCAGGCGCACAACGCCGCCGTGGCGCTCGCCGCCGTCGAGGCGTTCTTCGGCATCGGCGCGGACCACGCCCGCACCCTGGACGTCGAGGCGGTGCGCCGCGCCTTCGCCTCGGTGTCCTCCCCGGGCCGCCTCGAGGTCGTGCGGCGCTCACCGACGGTGGTGCTGGACGCCGCGCACAACCCGGCGGGCGCGCGGGCCACCGCCGACGGCATCACCGAGGCGTTCAGCTTCTCGCGGCTGATCGGCGTCGTGGGCGCCAGCGGCGACAAGGACGTGCGGGGCCTGCTCGAGGCCTTCGAGCCGATCTTCGCCGAGGTCGTGGTCACCCGTAACTCCAGCCACCGCTCGATGGACGTGGACGAGCTGGCCGCCGTCGCGGTGGAGGTCTTCGGCGACGAGCGGGTCGTGGTGGAGCCCCGGCTGGACGACGCCCTGGAGGCGGCGATCACGCTGGCCGAGGAAGAGGACGAGTACGCGGGCGCGGGCGTCCTGGTCACGGGCTCCGTGATCACGGTGGGCGAGGCGCGCCTCCTGCTGGGAAGGGGCTGAGGTTTCGATGCGGACTCTGTGCGCGTCCACGCTGATCGGCGAGTTCTTCGTGATCGGTTTCGCCGGGCTCGTCGCGATGAAGGACCCGGACCTGACCCAGGCCACGGTCTGGACGGTGTGCGGCGTCGCGATGTTCCTGTCCGTGGTGCTGTGCGGGATGATCACGCGCCCGGGCGGGGTCCAGCTGGGCTGGGCGCTGCAGATCGCGCTGATCGCCAGCGGCTTCGTGGTACCGGTGATGTTCTTCCTGGGCGCCGTGTTCGCGGGGCTGTGGTGGTGCTCGGTGCACTACGGCCGCAAGATCGACGACGCGAAGGCCCGCTGGGCGGCGGCGCAGGAGGCGGCGGAGGCGGCAAGCGCGGCTCCGGGCTCGGCCTGACGCTGAGTGACGGTGCGGGGAACACGCCCTGTAACCTCTGAAGCCCCGGAAGCGGGGCCCGCATCCGCACATGCACAAGGGAGTCCGTACCGTGAGCCAGCGCACGCTCGTCCTGCTCAAGCCCGACACCGTACGCCGCGGCCTGATCGGCGAGGTCATCGGCCGCATCGAGCGCAAGGCCGGCTGGACCATCACGGCGCTGGAGCTGCGCCGGCTGGACCAGGAGACCCTGGAGCAGCACTACGGCGAGCACAAGGGCAAGGCTTTCTACGAGCCGCTGATGGGCTTCATGCAGTCCGGCCCCGTCGTCGCCCTCGTCGTCGAGGGGGAGCGCGTGATCGAGGGGCTGCGGACGCTCGCGGGGCCGACGGACCCGATCGCCGCCGCCCCCGGCTCGATCCGGGGTGACTTCGGGACCATCGTCCGGGAGAACCTGATCCACGCCTCGGACTCCGAGGAGTCCGCCATTCGGGAACTGAAGATCTTCTTCCCCGGCATTTCCTGACGATACGTCAGCCATATAGCCGCCATGACCTGGGGCGACCGAAGGAATTTCGGTCGCCCTTCGGCATATGAACGCCTGTTTGGGGAACGCATCGGTCCGACACCTCGTCACCTAATAACAGAGGTGGACCACCGCGCCGTGGTTGTGCGGGCGGCACTACGATGGAACCTCACCGCCAGGCACAGTCACAGCGCACCACCACACCACCTCGCCGACCTGAGAAGCCGTCAACGCTCAACCCGGGAAGGCCCGACGCATCCTCATGGGAAACAAGGGGAACTCAATGTCGTTCATCGGCCGTGACATGGCTGTCGACCTCGGGACCGCCAACACGCTGGTGTACGTCAGGGGTCGCGGCATCGTCCTCAACGAGCCGTCGGTCGTCGCCATCAACACCAACACCGGCGGGATCCTCGCGGTGGGCGCCGAGGCCAAGAAGATGATCGGCCGGACGCCGGGCAACATCGTTGCCGTCCGGCCGCTGAAGGACGGCGTGATCGCCGACTTCGAGATCACCGAGCGGATGCTCCGCTACTTCATCCTCAAGATCCACAAGCGCCGCTACCTGGCCCGCCCGCGCGTGGTCGTCTGCGTGCCCAGCGGCATCACGGGAGTCGAGCGCCGCGCCGTCATCGAGGCCTCCACGCAGGCCGGTGCCCGTCAGGTGCACATCATCGAGGAGCCCATGGCCGCGGCCATCGGCTCCGGCCTGCCGGTCCACGAGGCCACCGGCAACATGGTGGTCGACATCGGCGGCGGCACCACCGAGGTCGCCGTGATCTCGCTCGGCGGCATCGTGACCGCCCAGTCGATCCGCGTCGCGGGCGACGAGCTGGACAACGCGATCATCCAGCACATCAAGAAGGAGTACTCGCTGCTCCTCGGCGAGCGCACCGCCGAGCAGATCAAGATCACCATCGGTTCGGCGTACGACCTGGACAAGGACGAGCACACCGAGATCCGCGGCCGCGACCTCGTCTCGGGCCTGCCCAAGACCGTGGTCATCTCCGCCGCCGAGGTCCGCAAGGCCATCGAGGAGCCGGTCAACGCCATCGTCGACGCCGTGAAGACCACGCTGGACAAGTGCCCGCCGGAGCTCTCCGGTGACGTCATGGACCGCGGCATCGTTCTCACCGGTGGCGGCGCCCTGCTGCGCGGCCTGGACGAGCGGCTGCGCCGCGAGACCGGGATGCCGATCCACATCGCCGAGGACCCGCTGGACTCCGTGGCGCTGGGCTCCGGCAAGTGCGTCGAGGAGTTCGAGGCGCTGCAGCAGGTGCTCGACGCGCAGCCGCGCAGATAGCGGCGGCGCGCCGGTCCGCCGTACGGAGCCCTGCCCGACCCCGTACGGCGGACCGCTGACACCCCGGCACCCCCCCAACAGAACAGAACCATTCCTACGAGGAAGGCACGGCCGCCGCACGTGAGGGACACACGAGAGAGCCGGCTGCTCCTGGTGCTGCTGATCGCCATCGCGTTCGCACTGATCACGGTGGACATCCGGGGCGGCGAGGAGTCACCGGTCGACGGTGCCCGGCAAGCCGCCGCCGCGGTCTTCGGCCCCGTCGAGAACGGTGTCGCGGCCGCGGTCGACCCGGTCGGCAACGCCATCGGGGCCGTACGGGACTCCGGCGAGCGCCACGACCGCATCAGCGAACTGGAGCGGGAGAACGCCGCGCTCAAGGCCCGGCTCGGCAGCGACGTGCGCAACCGCAGCCGCGTCGCCGAACTCGACAAGATGCTCAAGAAGGCCGGTGCCGGGCAGTACGGCATCAAGGGCGCGGAGGTGATCGCCATAGGAGCGGCCCAGGGCTTCTCCTGGACCGTCACCATCGACTCCGGCTCCAACGACGGCATCAAGCGCGACATGACCGTCCTCAACGGCGACGGGCTCGTCGGCCGCGTCACCACCGTCGGCCCCACCACCTCCACCGTGCTGCTGGCCAACGACCCGGACTTCACCGTCGGCACCCGGATGGAGAAGACCGACGAACTCGGCTTCGCCACCGGCCAGGGCGACCGCCCGCTCTCGGTGCAGCTGCTCAACGGCAAGGCCAAGGTCCGCAAGGGCGACCGCCTGGTCACCTTCGGCTCCCAGGCCGACAAGCCGTTCGTGCCGGGCGTCCCGGTCGGCGAGGTCGTCAAGGTCGACCCGTCCGGCGGCGACCTCACCCGCAACATCTACGTACGCCCCTACGTCGGCTTCACCCGCCTCGACGTCGTCGGCGTCGTCGTCCAGGCCCCGCGCACCGACCCGCGCGACACCGTGCTGCCCGCCAAGCCCCGCCCCACGCCCACGCCGACCGTGACGGTCACCGTCACCCCGTCCGGCCCGGCCGTGCCCGGCGGCGAGCAGCAGACCGCCGAGCGCGCGGGCCAGGACCCGGCCAGGGTCCCCGCCGAGGACGCGGCCCGCAACCAGCCCGTCGCGGGCACCCGCGGCGACGACGAGGAGCAGTAGGGATGCGCTTCAACCGGATGCTGCTGTCCGTCACCCTCGTGGTGGTGGCCCTGGTCGTCCAGGTCTCCGTCCTCGCCCGGCTGCAACTGCCCGGCGCCGTCCCCGACCTGCTGATGCTCACCGTCCTCGGCCTGGCCTTCGTGTACGGGCACGTCAGCGGCGCGCTCATCGGCTTCGGCGCGGGACTCCTCGCCGACCTGGCCCCGCCCGCCGACCACGCCCTGGGGCGCTACGCCCTGGTCCTCTGCGTGATCGGCTACCTGGCCGGCCTGGCCAAGCCGGAGACCGGCCAGATCCGCTCCGCCACCGGGCCCATGTTCGTCGTCGTCGGAGCCGCCATCGGCTCCACCCTGCTGTACGCGGGCGTCGGCGCCCTGGTCGGCGACACCGCCGCCCGCCACGTCGGCCTGGGCACCCTGCTGTTCACCGCCGCCGTCTACGACCTGCTGCTCGCGCCCTTCACCGTGCCGCTCGTCATGGCGCTCGCCAGACGCGCCGAGAACGACCCGCTCGGCGAGAGCGGCGGCGCCGGCGGCAGCGACGTGGCCTCCGGCTGGCTCGCCTCCGGCACCGGCCTGCGCATCGGCAACCAGCGCGGCGGGCTGCGCCTGAAGGCCGCCCGCTCCCGGGCCTCGCGCGCCGGACGCATCAAGGGGGTCAAGCGACTGTGACCGCACAGCCCGCGTGCGAGGGGGGAACGGCAGCATGAGCAACATCCCGGAGACCGGACGGACCCCCCGGGTCCAGATCCGGCTCGTCGTCATCCAGGTCCTCGTCTTCTCGCTGCTGCTCACCCTCGGCGGGCGGCTCTGGTACCTCCAGATCCGCAACGGCCAGGAGTACACCGACGAGGCCAAGAGCAACCACGTCCAGCAGGTCGTCCAGCCCGCCGTGCGCGGCTCCATCCTCGACGCCCGCGGCGTGCCCCTCGCCGACAACGAGACCCGGCTGGTCGTCTCCGCCTCGCGCACCGACCTGATGAAGATGAAGGACGACGGCAAGGCCGTCCTCACCCGCCTCGCCGGCGTCCTGGGCCTGCAGCCCAAGGAGGTCATGGACAAGGTCCGGCTGTGCGACGCCAAGACGCCCCAGCCGTGCTGGAACGGCTCCCCGTACCAGCCGATCCCGGTCACCGACGAGGCCACGCCCAAGCAGGCCCTGCAGATCCGCGAGCGCGCCGAGGACTTCCCCGGCATCACCGCCCAGCCCACCGCCGTACGCCGCTACGCCGCCCCCGGCAAGGCCAACACCGCCCAGGTCCTCGGCTACCTCTCGCCCGTCACCGACGAGGAGATCGAGAAGGCCAAGGACACCGACTCGCCCTACCTGCGCTCCGACCAGGTGGGCCGCTCGGGCCTGGAGCGCACGTACGACAAGGAACTGCGCGGCAAGGCCGGCGTCACCCGCTACGAGGTCGACAACCTCGGCCGGGTCATCGGCGAGGCCGAGAGCGACAAGGCGCAGCCCGGCGCCAACGTGGTCACCTCCATCGACGCGCGCGTCCAGGCGGTCGCCGAGTACGAGCTCAACGAGGCGATGAAGACCGCCCGCAAGGAGTTCGACAAGAACACCGGCGAGAACTACAAGGCCGACTCCGGGGCCGTCGTCGTGATGGAGGCCAAGACCGGCCGCATCGTGGCCATGGCCTCCAACCCGACGTACGACCCCAACGCCTGGGTGGGCGGCATCTCCGCCAAGGACTACGCCGGCCTCACCGGCAAGGACTCCAACTTCCCGCTGCTCAACCGGGCCATCCAGGGCCAGGCCGCGCCCGGCTCGATCTTCAAGGTGGTGCCCACCACCGCCGCGGTCAACGCCGGGTACGACTTCAACGGGCGCTACCCGTGCCCCAGTTCGTACTCCATCGGCGGCCAGACCTTCACCAACTTCGAGTCCCAGGGCCACGGCGACATCACGCTCGGCCAGGCCCTGGAGGTCTCCTGCGACACCGTCTTCTACGCCCTCTCGCACAAGGAGTGGCAGAAGGACGGCGGCCTGAAGCCCAAGAAGGACGCCCACGACTGGTTCTACAAGACGGCCCGCCAGTTCGGCCTCGGCGCCGAGACCGGCATCGACCTGCCCAACGAGGTCAGCGGCCGGGTCCCGGACCGCCAGTGGAAGCAGAAGTTCTGGGAGGCCAACAAGGACTACTGGTGCAAGACGGGCAAGAAGGGCGGGACGTACGTGCAGCAGCTGTCGTACGAGAACTGCCTGGAAGGCAACCTGATGCGCGCCGGTGACTCGGTCAACTACTCCATCGGACAGGGCGACACCCTGGTCACCCCGATCCAGATGGCCACCGTCTACGCCGCCATCGCCAACGGCGGCACCATGTACGACCCCACCGTCGGCAAGGCCATCGTCAGCGCCGACGGCAAGCACGTCGAGGAGATCGCCCCCAAGTCGCACGGCAGGCTGCCGATGAACGCCAAGACCCACGACTTGATAGACGACGCCCTCGCGGGAGTCGCCACCCGCGGCACCGCCGCCTGGCGCTTCGGCCAGGTCGGCTGGCCGCAGGACAAGATCCCGATGCACGCCAAGACGGGTACCGCCGAGGTCTACGGCAAGCAGACGACCTCCTGGTTCGCCACGTACACCAAGGACTACTCGATCATCATGACGATCGCCCAGGGTGGTACCGGCTCCGGCGCCTCCGGCCCCGCCGTGCGCAACATCTACGACGCGATCTACGGCCTCGACGACGCCGGCAACCAGGACGTCAAGCGGGCCCTGCTGCCCCGGCCGCAGAGCGCGCTGCCCAGGATCGAGTCCGACGGCTCCATCGACGCGCCGAGGATCGCCCCGTACGACCCCGAGGCGCAGAAGGCGGTGGACCCGGCCAAGAAGCAGGGCGGCGGGACCCAGCCGGTCGCCGGCGCGCCCGCCGCGCGATGGAGGGACTGAGCCCGCATGGCAGGCACCAACGGCTTCTCCGTCTCCCGCTACGCCCCGCAGCGCGGCACCTTCGCCAAGCTCACCGCCCGTGACTCGATGGTCCGCAGGCTCGACTGGCCGCTGCTCTTCTCGGCCGTCGCCCTGTCGGTCATCGGCTCGCTCCTCGTGTGGTCCGCCACCCGCGGCCGCGAGACCCTCAACCACGGCGACCCGTACTACTTCCTGTTCCGCCACGTCCTGAACACCGGCATCGGCATCGGCCTGATGGTCGGCACCATCTGGCTCGGGCACCGCACCCTGCGCGGCGCGGTCCCCGTCCTCTACGGCATCTCCGTGGTGCTGGTGCTGCTGGTGCTCACCCCGCTGGGCGCCACCATCAACGGCGCCCACGCCTGGATCGTGATCGGCGGCGGATTCTCCCTCCAGCCCTCGGAGTTCGTGAAGATCACGATCATCCTGGGGATGGCGATGATGCTCGCCGCCCGGGTCGACGCCGGCGACCAGCTGCACCCCGACCACCGCACCGTCGCCAAGTCCCTCGGCCTGGCCGCGCTGCCCATAGCGATCGTCATGCTGATGCCGGACCTCGGCTCCGTCATGGTGATGGCGATGATCGTGCTCGGCGTGCTCCTCGCCTCCGGCGCCCCCAACCGCTGGATCTTCGGCCTCCTCGGCACCGGCGTCCTCGGCGCCGTCCTGGTCGCCGCGCTGGGACTGCTCGACGAGTACCAGATCAACCGGTTCGCCGCCTTCGCCAACCCCGAGCTCGACCCCTCCGGCGTCGGCTACAACACCAACCAGGCCCGCATCGCCATCGGCTCCGGCGGCCTGGCCGGCACCGGCCTGTTCAAGGGCTCCCAGACCACCGGCCAGTTCGTGCCCGAACAGCAGACCGACTTCGTCTACACCGTCGCCGGCGAGGAACTCGGCTTCCTGGGCGCCGGACTCATCCTGGTGCTCCTCGGCGTCGTCCTGTGGCGCGCCTGCCGCATCGCCCGCGAGACCAGCGAGCTGTACGGCACGATCGTCGCGGCCGGCATCATCGCCTGGTTCGCCTTCCAGGCCTTCGAGAACATCGGCATGACCCTCGGCATCATGCCCGTCGCCGGACTCCCGCTGCCCTTCGTCTCGTACGGAGGATCCTCGATGTTCGCCGTCTGGGTCGCCATCGGACTCCTCCAGTCGATCAGGGTCCAGCGGCCGATAACGGCCTGAGCGGGACGTACTCGCGACGCCGGGGGTCTGCCCACGCGGACCCCCGGCGTCTACGTTCTTGGCATGGCGGACACCAAGCGCGAGATCGAGCTGAAGTACGAAGCCACTGCCGACACCGAACTGCCCGACCTGACCCGGGTGACCGACGTCGCCTCGGTCGCCGACCGGGGCGTCGCCGAACTCGACGCCGTCTACCACGACACCCGGGGCCTGCGCCTCGCCTCCGACGCCCTCACCCTGCGCCGCCGCACCGGCGGCGACGACGCCGGCTGGCACCTCAAGTTCCCCGTCTCCACCGGCATCCGCGACGAGATACGCGCCCCCCTCGCCCCCACCCTCCCGCGCCCCCTCGCCGCCCTCATCCGCTCCCGGGTCCGCGGCGAGGAAGTCGTCCCCGTGATGCGGCTGCTCTCCACCCGCGCCGTCCACCACCTGCTGGCCGCCGACGGCACCCTCCTCGCCGAGGTCAGCGTCGACACCGTGCGCGCCGAGAACCTGCTGGCCGACGGCCGGGCCGACTGGCGCGAGCTGGAGGTCGAACTCGCCGACGGCGCCGACCCCGCCCTCCTCGCCGCCGTCGGCAAGCGCCTGCGCAAGGCGGGCGTACGCCCCTCCGCGTCCCCGTCCAAACTCGCCCGCGCCCTCACCGAGACCGGCCTGCGCCCCACCCGCCCCGCCCCCGGCGGGGACCCGGCCCCCGGCACCGCCGGCGCCCACGTCCTGGACTACCTGCGCGCCCAGCGCGACGCCCTCGTCGCCCTCGACCCCGCCGTCCGCCGCGACCTGCCCGACTCCGTGCACCAGATGCGCGTCGCCACCCGCCGGATGCGCAGCGCCTTCAAGACCTACCGCCGCGTCCTCGACCGCACCGCCACCGACCCCGTCGGCGGGGAACTGCGCTGGCTCGCCGCCGAACTCGGCGCCGCCCGCGACCACGAGGTCCTCCTGGACCGGCTGCGCACCCGCGTCGACGCACTGCCCCGCACCCTGCTCCTCGGCCCGGTCCGCGGCCGCCTGCGGATCTGGAACGCGGCCCGCGGCTCCGGCTCCCGGCGCCGCGCCCTGAGCACCCTGGACGGCCCGCGCTACCTGGCCCTCCTGGAAGCCCTGGACGCCCTGCTCCAGGCCCCGCCGCTGCTCCCGGCCGCCGCCCGCCCCCCGGAGAAGGCCCTGGCCGCCGCCGTGCGCCGGAACCACGACCGGCTCGCCGCCCGGGTCGGGCGCGCCCTGGAACTGCCCCCGGGCCACGAGCGCGACCTGGCGGCGCACGACGCCCGCAAGGCCGCCAAGCGCGCCCGGTACGCGGGCGAGGCCGCCACCGCCGCCCTGGGTAAGCCCGCCAAGCGCTTCGCCCGGGCCATGAAGGAGGTGCAGACGGTCCTCGGCGACCACCAGGACGCCGTGGTGGCCCGCGAGGCCCTGCGGGCGCTGGCCGTCCAGGCCCACCTGGCGGGGGAGTCCGCCTTCACCTGGGGCCTGTTGTACGGGCAGGAGGAGGCGGCGGCAGCGGCCCGCGAGGCGGAACTCCCGGCCGTGTGGGCACGGGCCTCCGAGCCGGGGCTGAGGGAGGCGCTGGGGAGCTGACGGGGGTGCGGCGGGGGTGCCGGAAGCAGGGGGCGGCGCGGGGCGTGACGGGGCGCGGCGCGGGGTGCGGCGGACGGTCGCCATGATCACCGTGCCTCGGCGTACGCCACTCGCGTTACGCTAGAGAGTCGCCCCCTGCCAGCCACGAAGGTCCGGAGATGTCTGCCGAATCGGTCTTCCCACAGCTCGAAGCGCTGCTCCCGCATGTGCAGAAGCCCATCCAGTACGTCGGCGGTGAGCTGAACTCCACCGTCAAGGCCTGGGACGAATGCGACGTCCGCTGGGCGCTGATGTACCCCGACGCCTACGAGGTCGGGCTGCCCAACCAGGGCGTCATGATCCTGTACGAGGTACTGAACGAGCGCGAGGGCGTGCTCGCCGAGCGCACCTACAGCGTCTGGCCGGACCTGGAGGAGCTGATGCGCGAGCACCGGGTCCCGCAGTTCACGGTCGACTCGCACCGCCCGGTGAAGGCGTTCGACGTCTTCGGCCTCTCCTTCTCCACGGAGCTGGGCTACACCAACATGCTCACGGCCCTGGACCTGGCGGGCATCCCGCTGGAGTCCGAGGACCGCACCCTCGACGACCCGATCGTGCTCGCCGGCGGCCACGCGGCCTTCAACCCGGAGCCGATCGCGCAGTTCATCGACGCGGCGATCATCGGCGACGGCGAGCAGGCCGTGCTCGACATGACCGGGATCATCCGCCAGTGGAAGGCCGAGGGCCGGCCCGGCGGCCGCGAGGAGGTCCTCTTCCGCCTCGCCAGGACCGGCTCGGTGTACGTCCCGGCGTTCTACGACGTGGAGTACCTGCCGGACGGCCGCATCGGCCGCGTCGTGCCGAACCGGTCCGGCGTCCCGTGGCGGGTGTCCAAGCACACCGTCATGGACCTCGACGAGTGGCCCTACCCCAAGCAGCCGCTCGTCCCGCTCGCGGAGACCGTCCACGAGCGCATGTCCGTCGAGATCTTCCGCGGCTGCACCCGCGGCTGCCGCTTCTGCCAGGCCGGCATGATCACGCGCCCCGTGCGGGAGCGAAGCATCACCGGCATCGGCGACATGGTCGAGAAGGGCCTGAAGGCCACCGGCTTCGAAGAGGTCGGCCTGCTCTCGCTCTCCTCCGCGGACCACACCGAGATCGGCGACATCGCCAAGGGCCTGGCGGACCGGTACGAAGAGGACAAGATCGGCCTCTCGCTGCCGTCCACCCGGGTCGACGCGTTCAACGTGGACCTGGCCAACGAGCTGACCCGCAACGGCCGCCGGTCCGGCCTCACCTTCGCCCCCGAGGGCGGCTCCGAGCGCATGCGCAAGGTCATCAACAAGATGGTCTCGGAGGAGGACCTGATCCGTACGGTCGCCACGGCCTACGGCAACGGCTGGCGCCAGGTGAAGCTGTACTTCATGTGCGGGCTGCCCACCGAGACCGACGAAGACGTCATGCAGATCGCCGACATGGCGATGAACGTGATCCAGAAGGGCCGCGAGGTCTCCGGGTCCAACGACATCCGCTGCACCGTCTCCATCGGCGGCTTCGTCCCCAAGCCGCACACCCCGTTCCAGTGGGCCCCCCAGCTCTCGGCCGAGGAGACGGACGCGCGCCTGGAGAAGCTCCGGGACAAGATCCGCGGCGACAAGAAGTACGGCCGCTCGATCGGCTTCCGCTACCACGACGGCAAGCCGGGCATCGTCGAGGGCCTGCTCTCCCGCGGCGACCGCCGCATCGGCTCCGTGATCCGCGCGGTGTACGAGGACGGCGGCCGCTTCGACGGCTGGCGCGAGCACTTCAGCTACGACCGCTGGATGGCCTGCGCGGACAAGGCCCTGGCGGACTTCGGCCTGGACGTCGACTGGTACACCACCCGCGAGCGCACCTACGAGGAGGTCCTGCCCTGGGACCACCTGGACTCCGGCCTGGACAAGGACTGGCTCTGGGAGGACTGGCAGGACGCCCTCGACGAGACCGAGGTCGAGGACTGCCGCTGGACGCCGTGCTTCGACTGCGGGGTGTGTCCTCAGCTCCAGACCGAGATCCAGATCGGCCCGACCGGCAAGAAGCTGCTGCCGCTGTCGGTCAAGTAACGCCCACGAGCGGGTAACACCCTCGCAACGGCCCGGTCCCGGGGTAACCCGGGGCCGGGCCTTCGGCGTCCTTTCGGGCATGGACATGGAGAAGCGGGTCCCCGCGCCGGTGCCGGCCGAGCCCGAGGGGTGCCTCGTCGCCGTCGTGCGCGTTCCGGTGCGGATCGTCGCCGTGCTCGTGGTGCTGCCGGTGCGGATGGTGTGGGACGTGCTCGTCGCGGTGGGGCGCGCGGTGGACCGGGGCGTGCTGCGGCCGGTGGGGCGGGGGTTCGGGTGGCTGGGGCGGCAGGTGTACGCGTACCTGCTCGCCCCGGTCGGGCACGTGCTGTACGCCTACGGGCTCGCGCCGTTCGGCAGGGCGGTGGTGTGGCTGGGGCGGCGGCTGGACGCGCTGCTGGGGTGGCTCGGGCGGCAGGTGTACGCGTACCTCCTGGTGCCGCTGGGCGTGGTGCTGGTGTGGCTGGCGAAGGCCGTTTTCGTGTGGCCCTGGGTGGGGCTCTGGCGCTACCTGGTCGTCCCGGTGGGGCGGGGGCTGGGATGGGTCGTGGGGGCCGTGGGGCGGGCGGTCGTGTGGCTGGTGGGGGCCGTGTGGGCGTACGGGTTCGTGCCCGTGGGGCGGGGGCTTGGGTGGCTCGGGCGGCAGGGGTACGGGTACGTGCTCGCTCCGGTCGGGCGGGCCGTGGCGTGGTTGGTCCGGCAGGCGTACGCGTACGGGCTCGTGCCGGTGGGGCGTGGTGTGGCGTGGGTGGCCGGGGCCGTGTGGGCGCATCTCGTGGTTCCCGTGGCGCGGGGCGCGGCGTGGGTCGTAGGGGCCGTGGGGCGGGCGGCCGTGTGGGTCGTGGGGGCCGTGTGGGCGTACGGGTTCGTGCCCGTGGGGCGGGCGGTTGTGTGGGTGGTGGGGGCCGGGTGGGCGTACGTGGTGCGGCCCGTGGGGGTCGCCGGGGGGTGGGTGGTCGTCAATTTGCTGGTCAGGCCGGTGGTGTGGGCGTGGAACCGGGTCCTCGTGCCGTTCGTGCGGGAGGTCGGCGGTGCCCTGGAGGTCGCCTGGCGCGTCGCCGGGTACTTGTCGCGGGCCGTCGGGCGCACCCTGAAGTGGCTCGGGTGGCAGCTGGTCGGCCGGCCCCTCGGGTGGGCGTACCGCGCGGTGTGCGTCCCGGTCGGCCACTTCGTGCGCGACGCGCTGTGGCGGCCGGGGCGCCGGGTGGTCGCGGAGGTCGTGGCGACCGCCCGGCAGGCGGTGCGCCAGGCGCGCCGTGACGTGTGGCGGGCGCTGGTCGGCGGGGCCCGGCCGGAGGAGCCGGGGGAACCGGTACGGGCCCGGGCGCGTACTCTGGGTAGTACGACGAGCGTTCCCGGCGCGGCGCCCGCACCCGAGGTCTCCCCGCTGCAGCGGGGGTGAACCGGGCGGCGGCCCCCTGGGAACCCCACCAGGATTCGAGGGCGGCGCGCCACCGCGCCCGCCCCGCACCGAGGAGAAGAACCACTGGGCAAGCGACAGCCCGAAGGCCCGCCGCCCGCACCTGCGGTGCAGCGCATCCGTCTGCGCTACACCAAGCGCGGCCGCCTCCGGTTCACCAGCCACCGCGACTTCCAGCGCGCCTTCGAGCGCGCGCTGCGCCGCGCCGAGGTGCCCATGGCGTACTCGGCGGGCTTCACCCCGCACCCCAAGGTGTCGTACGCGAACGCCGCCCCGACCGGGACGGGCTCCGAGGGCGAGTTCCTGGAGATCGCGCTCACCGAGCACCGCGACCCCGAGAAGCTGCGGGCCCTGCTCGACGAGTCGCTGCCGGACGGCCTCGACATCGTCGACGCCGTCGAGGCGCGCACCCCGGGACTCGCCGACCGGCTCACCGCCTCCGTGTGGGAGCTGCGCCTGGAAGGGGTCCCGGTCGAGGAGGCCCGGTCCGCGGTCGCCGCGTTCCTGGGCGCCGAGGCGGTCGAGGTGCGGCGGAAGACCAAGAACGGGATCCGTACGTTCGACGCGCGGGGAGCCGTTGCCGCACTGGAGGCGCAGGAGCCTCGTCCACAGGCTGATAGGCCCGCGGACGGCCCCTGTGCGATACTGCGGCTGGTTGTTCGGCACGTGACGCCTGCCGTGCGACCCGACGACGTCCTGTCCGGTCTCCGAGCTGTGGCCGACCTGGCGCCGCCGGTCCCCGCAGCGGTGACCAGGCTGGCGCAGGGGCTCTTCGACGAGGAGTCCGGCACGGTGACCGACCCGCTCGCGCCCGACCGCGAGGCAGCCCCGGCCGCTCCACCCACGGCCGCCGGGACCGCCAACGCGACGGCGCCGGAAGGTCCCGCCGCGTAGGGAACGGTCGTCGTAGCGCAGCCCTCGGACTCGGGAGCCACCTGGGTCGGGCAGCGCGTTGACCAGGAGACTTTCGCCAGGCCGTGCGCACAGGGCGTACGGAACCGGCGAGCCAGACATAACAGCTCCCGTGCGGCGACCGCGCCCCGGACGGCGGCACTCGCGCACCAGTTGCGCGCAGTTGCCGCCGGACCGGACCAGGCGCGGCGCCCGGGAGCGTGACGGGAGAACCGCCCGCATGCTCGAGAACGAATCCGGCACCGCCGGAGCCGAAGACAACAACGCCCCCGGCGACAAGCTGCCGCCGCGCCGCAGGCGCCGCGCCGCTTCCCGCCCCGCGGGCCCGCCGGTCGCCCCCGTGGGGGACGTGACCGAGGCCACGCCGGCCATACCGGCCGCCCAGGCCCCCGAGGCCGAGGTGCCCGCCGAGGCCGCCCCCGCGCGTCCGCGCCGCCGTGCCACCCGCAAGGCCACCTCGCCGGTGACCGGGACGGCCGCCGCCGAGACGCCGGCCGTGGAGGAGGCCCCCGCGCCCGCCGCTGCCGTGGAGGCCGAGCCTGAGGCTGCTCCGGCGCGTCCGCGTCGCCGTGCGACCCGTAAGGCCACTGCTCCGGAGACGACGGTTGCCGCTGAGGCGCCGGTGGTCGAGGAGGCCCCCGCCGCTGCTGCGGAGGTCGAGCCCGAGGCTGCTCCGGCGCGTACCCGTCGCCGTGCCACTCGTAAGGCCACTGCTCCGGAGACGACGGTCGCCGCTGAGGCGCCGGTGGTCGAGGAAGCCCCCGCCGCTGTGGAGGCCGAGCCCGAGGCCGCTCCGGCGCGTCCGCGTCGCCGTGCGACCCGTAAGGCCACTGCCCCGGAGACGACCGTTGCCGCTGAGGCGCCGGTGGTCGAGGAGGCTCCCGCCGCTGTGGAGGCCGAGCCCGAGGCTGCTCCGGCGCGCACCCGCCGCCGTGCCACTCGCAAGGCCACCGCCCCGGTCGCCGAGGAGTCCGGCGCGGGCGAGGCCCTGCCCGAGGCCGCGGTCGCGCAGACCGCCGCCGACGAGGCCGCTCCCGCCGAGAAGCCCGCCACCCGTGGCCGCGGCCGCAGCCGTGCCGGCCGGCCCGAGTTCACCGCGGAGCCCGTCGCCAAGGCCGAGGCCGCCCCCGCGCGCCGCCGCACCGCCGCCCGCCCGGCCGTCGCCGTGTTCCAGGCGCCGGTCTTCGCCGAGCCGATGTTCCAGACCCCGGAGACGGCCGCCGCCATGGCCGCCGCCGAGGCCGCCCAGCGCACCGTCGACGCGGACGTCGAGGCGGAGGAGGAGACCGAGGCCGAGGTCGAGGTCGTGGAGGCCGTCGAGGCGCCCGCGCCCGAGCCGGCCGGGCGTCGCCGTCGCCGCCGCCGTGGCGAGCCCGCCGAGCCGGCCGCCGAGACCGCTCCCGCCACCCCCGCGGCCCCGGCCGCTCCGGCCGCTCCGGTGGAGGAGCCCGCCGCCGAGGAGGCGGAGGAGGAGACCGAGGCCGAGGACGCCGCCGACGAGCACGGTGACGACGAGGACCGCCCGTCGCGCCGCCGCCGTCGCGGTGGCCGCCGCCGTCGCCGCGGCGAGGCCGCCGAGGCCGAGGACGGTGCCGAGGACGACGACGCCGAGCAGGGCGACGAGCAGTCCGACGAGGACGAGGACGACGAGTCCGACTCCCACGCGGCCGGCTCCAGCAGCTCGCGCCGCCGCCGTCGCCGCCGCCGTCGCAGCGGTGACAGCGCGTCCGACGCCGAGTCCGGCGACGAGGACGGCGTCCGTACGGTCGTCAAGGTCCGCGAGCCGCGCAAGAAGTCGTCCGACGACCACCCCTCCGACGAGGTGCAGTCCATCAAGGGCTCGACCCGTCTGGAGGCCAAGAAGCAGCGCCGCCGCGAGGGCCGCGAGCAGGGCCGCCGCCGGGTGCCGATCATCACCGAGGCGGAGTTCCTGGCGCGCCGCGAGGCCGTCGAGCGCGTGATGGTCGTCCGCCAGAGCGGCGAGCGCACCCAGATCGGCGTCCTGGAAGACAACGTGCTCGTCGAGCACTACGTCAACAAGGAGCAGGCCACCTCGTACGTCGGCAACGTCTACCTGGGCAAGGTCCAGAACGTGCTGCCGTCGATGGAGGCCGCCTTCGTCGACATCGGCAAGGGCCGCAACGCGGTGCTGTACGCGGGCGAGGTCAACTTCGAGGCGCTCGGCATGGCCCACGGCCCGCGCCGCATCGAGGCCGCGCTGAAGTCCGGCCAGTCCGTCCTCGTACAGGTCACCAAGGACCCGATCGGCCACAAGGGCGCCCGCCTGACCAGCCAGGTCTCGCTGCCCGGCCGCTACCTGGTCTACGTGCCCGAGGGCTCGATGACCGGCATCAGCCGCAAGCTCCCGGACACCGAGCGCGCGCGCCTGAAGACCATCCTCAAGAAGATCGTCCCCGAGGACGCGGGCGTCATCGTGCGCACCGCCGCCGAGGGCGCGAGCGAGGACGAGCTGCGCCGCGACGTCGAGCGCCTGCAGGCGCAGTGGGAGGACATCCAGAAGAAGGCGAAGAGCGGCAACGCCCCGACCCTGCTGTACGGCGAGCCGGACATGACCGTCCGGGTCGTGCGCGACATCTTCAACGAGGACTTCTCGAAGGTGATCGTCAGCGGCGCCGAGGCCTGGGAGACCATCCACGGCTACGTGTCGCACGTCGCCCCGGACCTGGCGGACCGGCTGCAGCGCTGGACGAGCGAGGTCGACGTCTTCGCGACGTACCGGATCGACGAGCAGCTGATGAAGGCCCTGGACCGCAAGGTCTGGCTGCCCTCCGGCGGTTCGCTGGTGATCGACAAGACCGAGGCCATGATCGTGGTCGACGTCAACACCGGGAAGTTCACCGGCCAGGGCGGCAACCTCGAGGAGACCGTCACCAGGAACAACCTGGAGGCGGCCGAGGAGATCGTGCGCCAGCTGCGGCTGCGCGACCTGGGCGGCATCGTCGTCATCGACTTCATCGACATGGTCCTGGAGTCCAACCGCGACCTGGTGCTGCGGCGCCTGCTGGAGTGCCTGGGCCGCGACCGCACCAAGCACCAGGTGGCCGAGGTCACTTCGCTCGGCCTGGTCCAGATGACCCGCAAGCGGGTCGGCCAGGGCCTGCTGGAGTCCTTCTCGGAGACCTGCGTCCACTGCAACGGCCGCGGCGTCATCGTGCACATGGAGCAGCCGGCGTCCCAGGGCGGCGGCGGCAACGGCAAGCGCTCCAAGAAGCGCGGCAAGGGCGGTGCCTCCGAGCACGAGCACGAGCACGGCCACGCCCACGAGCACGAGGCGCACGGCGAGGACTCCGCGCGGGCGGAGACCGAGGCCGAGGTGGCGGCGGAGGCCGCCGCGCCGGTGGCCCTGGAGGAGCCCGCGTTCGCGCCCGGCGAGGAGCTGTACGGCAGCCCCGCCGAGGCGGAGGCGGCCGCCGGTCGCGGCCGTGGCCGCCGCCGGGCCACCCGCAGGGCGTCGGCCCCGGTGACCGGGGCGCCCGCCCGGGCCGCCGCGGAGCCGGTGGAGCGCGAGGTCCCGAAGGCCGAGCCGGAGCCGGTGGCGGAGCCCGTCGCCGAGCCGGTCGTGGAGGCCCCGGAGCCGGTCGTCGAGGAGGCGGCGCCGCCGCGTGCCCGTCGCCGTGCGACCCGCAAGGCCACGTCGCCCGCCGGTGCGCCGAAGGCGGCCGCCGAGCCGGTGGCCGAGGTCGTCGTGGAGGCCCCGAAGGCCGAGGAGGCGCCCGTCGCCGCCGAGGTCGCGGAGCCGGTCGCGGTGGAGCCGGCCGTCGAGGAGGCCCCCGTGGCCGCCCCGCCGCGGGCCCGCCGCCGGGCGACCCGCAAGGCCACCGCCCCGGCGGGTGCGCCCGCGGGTGCCGAGGAGGCCGCGGTGCTCGTGGTGGAGGCTCCCGAGCCCGCCGCGGAGCCGGTCGCCGAGGCCGAGCCCGCCGACGAGGCGGCCCCGGCCAAGAAGGCGGCCCGCAAGACCGCCAAGAAGGCCACGGCGAAGAAGGCGGCCGTGAAGAAGACGGCCGCCAAGAAGACGACGACGGCGAAGAAGACGGTGGCGAAGAAGACCACCGCCAAGAAGTCGGCGGCGAAGAAGACGGCGGCGGCCGAGCAGCAGGCCCCGTCGGGAGTGACCGCCGTCACCGAGGACTGAACACTCGGTGAGCGTTGTCTGAACGCTGCGTGGTCCCCCCGGGGTTTCCCCGGGGGGACCACGCAAGTTGTTTCTGAATCGCTACCTGGCCTTGTTAACGGCCCAGAAATTGACTACGAAATTCCTGATAATGTGACGCCGGTCGCTGCCGTGTGCGGGCACCCGCCCGGAGACTACGGTGGGTGACCGAGTCGGTTCCGGGACACAAGACCGGTCCCAGCATTCCTCGGTAGGGCGTCGGCATCGCGCCGGAGGGGTACGCGCGGCCTCGTGCACGACGTCCGCCACACCCCAGACCTCTGCCACATAGAGCTCTCGCGGTGTTCAAGGAGGACGACCATGTCGAGCAGCAACCCCCAACCCATTCCGGCTGCACGCCCCGTCATCGGCGAGGAGGAGATCGAGGCCGCCGTACGCGTTCTGCGCAGCGGCCGGGTCGTCCAGGGTCCCGAGGTCGCGGCGTTCGAGGAGGGGTTCTCGGAGCTGGTCGACGGACGTCACTGCGTCGCCGTCAACTCCGGCACCTCGGCCCTGCACCTCCTTCTGATGGCGCTGAACATCGGCCCCGGCGACGAGGTCATCGTCCCGTCGTTCTCGTTCGCCGCCTCGGCCAACGCGGTCCGCCTGGTCGGCGCCGACGTGGTCTTCGTCGACGTGGAGCGCGACAGCTTCAACATCGACCCGGCCGCCGTCGAGGCCGCGATCACCCCGCGCACCGCGGCGATCATGCCGGTCCACATCTACGGCAACCCGGCCGCCATGGACCGGATCATGGCCATCGCGAACAAGCACAAGCTCGCGGTCGTCGAGGACGCCTGCCAGGCGCACACGGCGGCCCTGAACGGCACCCCGGTCGGCGCCTTCGGCACCGGCGGCACGTTCAGCTTCTACCCGACCAAGAACATGCACTCCCTCGAGGGCGGCATGATCTCCACGGCCGACGCCGAGGTCGCCCGCACCCTGCGCCTGCTGCGCAACCAGGGCATGGAGCAGCGGTACGCGAACGAGATCGTCGGCGCCAACATGCGCATGACCGACGTCGCCGCCGCCGTGGGCCGCGTGCAGCTCGGCAAGGTGGGCGGCTGGACCGAGCAGCGCATCGCCAACGCCGCGTACCTCACCGAGCACATCACCGCGCCGGGTGTCGTTACCCCCGTCGTCGCCGAGGGGGCGCGCCACGTCTACCACCAGTACACGATCCGTGTGCAGGGTGACCGCGACGCCGCGATGGCGAAGCTCACCGAGGCCGGCATCGGCAACGCGGTCTACTACCCGACCCCCATCCACCGGCTGAAGCCGTACTGGGAGCCGGACCAGAAGGCCGGCCGCAGCTGGGACCTGCCGGAGACGGAGAAGGCGGCCGCCGAGGTCGTCTCCCTGCCGGTCCACCCCTCGTTGACCGAGGCCGACCTCGAGCGCATCGTCACCGCCGTGAACGCTCTGGGAGAGAACCTGTGACTGCGAACGGACTGCGGGCCGGCCTGATCGGCCTCGGCTCCATGGGCCGCCACCACGCGCGCGTGCTGGCCGGCCTCGACGGCGTGCGCCTGGTCGGCGTCGTCGACCCGATGGGCGACAAGAACGGCTGGGCGCAGGGCGCCCCCGTGCTGTCCACCGTCGAGGAGCTCATCTCGCTGGGCATCGACTACGCCGTGGTCGCCTGCCCGACCGCGCTGCACGAGGAAGTCGGCCTGAAGCTGGCCGAGGCCGGGGTCGGCGCGCTCATCGAGAAGCCCGTCGCGGACACCGTCGAGGGCGCCCGTCGCCTCGTCGAGGCCTTCGAGTCCCGCGGCCTGGTCGCCGGCGTCGGCCACATCGAGCGCTGCAACCCGGCACTGCGCTCGCTGCGCACCCGCCTGGAGTCCGGCGAGCTGGGCGACGTCTTCCAGGTCGTCACCCGCCGCCAGGGCCCCTTCCCGCACCGCATCGCGGACGTCGGCGTGGTCAAGGACCTGGCGACGCACGACATCGACCTGACCGCGTGGGTGACCGGCCAGGAGTACCGCTCCATCGCCGCCCACACGGTGCACAAGAGCGGCCGTCCGCACGAGGACATGGTCTCGGCCATCGGCCAGCTGTCCGACGGCACCATGGTCAACCACCTGGTCAACTGGCTGAGCCCGCTCAAGGAGCGGTTCACCTCGGTCACCGGCGAGAAGGGCTGCTTCATCGCGGACACCCTCACCGCCGACCTGACCTTCTACTCCAACGCCGCCGTGGCCACCGAGTGGGAGGCGCTGCGCGCCTTCCGCGGCGTGTCCGAGGGCGACATGGTCCGCTACGCGATCCCGAAGCGCGAGCCGCTCCTGGTGGAGCACGAGCTGTTCCGGGACGCGGTGCTCGGCAAGTCCGACGACATCTGCACGCTGCGCCAGGGACTGCGTACCGTCGAGGTGGCCGCGGCCGTGCTCGAGTCGGCGGCCGACGGCGTTACTGTCCGTCTCGACAACAGCGGCGGCGCTGCCTGATCTGCCTCGGCGGCGGGCGCCGCAGCCCGCCGGTCCCCGGCTCCCTCCCAGGAGGGGGCCGGGGACGCCCGACTCTTGTCTTCCATCCGGAGGAAGTACGCAATGGAATCCCCTGCCCGCCGACCTAAGCTCGCGGTGATCGTCGCCAACGGCATCACGGGCGACTCGCGGGTCCAGAAGACCGCCGTGGCGGCGGCCCGCGACGGCTGGGACGTCACCCTGATCGGCAGGAGCGACACCAAGAAGGTCCAGCACTCCAAGATGGGCCCGATCGACGTGATCCGGGTCCCCGTGGGGACCGACTACCTCCGGGCGGTCGGCGCGCGCAAGACGAATCCGCTGCGCGCCGCCGCCACGCAGTTCCACATCCAGGACCAGGCCGCGCTGAACCGCTACAGCGCGGCCTACAAGGCCTGGGTGCGCGAGAAGTCGGCCGACGCCAGCTCGGCCGGCTCGCCGCGCCGCGCCTCGCTGAAGGCCCTGCTCAAGGCCCGCCGCGCGGTGCACCGCTTCCGGGTGCGCGCCTTCAAGTGGGAGCAGCGCCGCCAGCGGCCCAAGGACCCGGCGCCGGTGCGCGACTGGCGCCGCGACTGGCCGCAGGTGGTCGACCTGGACCTGGCCTTCGGCCCGGTCCTGGAGAAGCTGCGCCCCGACGTCATCCACGCCAACGACGCCACGATGATCGTGACCGCCGCGCGCAGCGCCGCGCGGCTGCGGTCGGCCGGCCACAGGTGCGCCTGGCTGTACGACGCGCACGAGTACATCAAGGGCGTCGAGTGGCCCAACCGCCGCCAGGGGTACGCCCTTCCGGCGATGGAGGCCGAGTTCATCGGCCGCGCCGACGCCGTGGTGACCGTCTCCACGCAGATGGCCGAGCTGCTGAAGAACGACCACGGGCTGCGCGAGCTGCCGCTGGTCGTGGGCAACTCCCCGGTGCGCGAGGTGATCGGCGGCGCCAAGGCGTCCTCGTCGGTCCGGCACGCCTGCGGCCTGGCCCCCGGCGTCCCGCTGATGGTGTACTCCGGCTGGATCGGCCGGGAGCGCGGCGTGGACGCGGTCATCGACGGCCTGCCGGAGCTGCCCGACTTCCACCTGGCGCTGGTCGTGGGCCGCACCACCCCGCTCCTGGAGGAACTCCTGGCGCAGGCCGAGTCGCTGGGCGTGCGCGACCGCGTGCACCTGGTGCCGTACGTGCCGCAGCACGAGGTCGCCGACTACCTGTCCTCCGCGGACCTGGGCCTGACCCCGTTCAAGAAGGTCCCCAACTGCGAGGTCTCGCTGCCCACCAAGGTCTCCGAGTACCTCCAGGCGCGGCTGCCGCTGGTCACCAGCGACGTGAAGGTCATCAAGGCGTACGTCGAGGAGCACGGCCTGGGCGAGGTGTGGACCTGGGACGACCCCAAGACCTTCGCCAAGGCCGCCGCGCGCGCCATGAAGGACCGGGACAAGCTGGCGGAGCGCATCACCGAGGACGTCCTCACGGACCTGTCCTGGGAGGCCCAGAGCGGCAAGCTGATGCGGCTGTACGCCGAGCTGTCCGGCAAGACCCCGCCCGGCCCGCGCCCCGAGGTGTCGTGGACCGTGCAGGAGACCCCGGGCGCCGTCCGTACCGTCGAGATCACCGGCGACGACGGGCAGCCCGTCTGGAAGAAGATCGGCAACACCCGCGTCAAGCTGGGCCTGGGCCCGGCCAACTACGCGGGCCAGGGCGCCGCTTACGCCCAGGCGATCTCCCGGATCAACCCCGACGTGTCCGTCGAGGTCGTGATGAACAAGCGGCCGGAGTCCTTCGACTACCCGGCCGACGTGTACGTCGACGCGACCCGGCTGCGCGAGATGGAGGTGCAGTTCCAGCAGGTCGAGCGGATCGTCGGGCGCTACACCCACCTGCTCGTCGACGCCTTCATGCCGGTCTTCGGCTACCTCAACGGCAGCACCCTCTCCGGCGACCTGGCCGCCCTCAAGCAGGCCCGGGTCAAGGTCGGCGTACTGGCCCACGGCAGCGACATCCGCCACCCCGGCCGGCACATGGAGCGGCACGAGTTCTCGCTGTTCCACGACGCCCCCGAGGGCATCGTGGACAAGCTCCAGGCCAAGGCCGAGGCCAACCGGCGCATCGCCGAGGAGGCCGGCCTCCCGCTGTACGTGACCACGCCCGACCTGCTCGACGACCTGCCGTCCGCGGCCTGGACGCCGCTGGTGGTCGACGTGGCCGCCTGGGCCACCGACAAGCCGGTGATGGAGCGGGTGCGGCCGATCGTGCTGCACGCCCCCTCCAAGCGCTGGACCAAGGGCACCGACCGGATCATGCCGCTGCTCACCGAGCTGCACGACAAGGGAGTCATCGACTTCCGGCTCGCCGAGGGCATCCCGTGGGCCGAGATGCGCGCCCTGGTCCAGGAGTGCGACCTGGTCCTCGACCAGTTCACCACCGGCAGCTACGGCACCTTCGCCGTGGAGGCCATGGCCGCCGGCAAGCCGGTCGTGGGCTACATCAGCGACCAGGTCAAGGACGTCACCCAGGGCGCCCTGCCGATCGTCCCCGCCACCCCGCGCGACCTGCGCCAGGTCCTGGACTCGCTGCTCGACGACCGGGACCGCACGGCCCGCATCGGCCGCGAGTCGGTGGAGTTCGCCCGTACGTACCACGACGGGACCTGGACCGCGCAGGTCCTGAGCGGCTTCCTGAAGTGACCGGTCCAGAAAGGCAGTTGATGGAAACGCAGAGTGCCGGCGCGCCCCGTCCCCGCAAGGGCCGCGTCGTCATGCTGGTCGACAACAAGGTCGAGGGCGACTCCCGCGTGCAGAAGGCCGCGGAGTCGGCGGCCGCGGCGGGCTGGGACGTCACCCTGCTCGGCCTGGTCCGCAGCGGCAACGGGCGCACCTGGAAGCTCGGCGACGCCGACGTCCGGCTGCTCCCGCTGAAGACCCCGCTGGCCAAGCGGCACGCCGAGCGGCACCGTTCGCCGCTGCGCCGCCCGCTGGCCTACCCGCCCGGCCCGATGTCCGCCTACCGCCAGCAGTGGGCCAAGGCCTGGCGGGCGGACGTCGCCACCCGCCGCGCCGCGCTGCGGGTGGCGCCGCAGGCCGTCGGCTCCCCGGCCTTCCGCACGTCCGAGCAGGCCCGCCTGGCGCTCGCCGGCCCCGCGTCGAAGTTCATGCAGAAGTGGATCGGCCTGCGCGCCCGCCAGACCCGGCAGGCGCAGAAGGCCGGCCGCAGCCTGCGCGGCCCGATCGACCGGGCGTTCACCGCGACCTGGAAGGCGACCAAGGGCAAGCGCGCCTGGCGCCGCCTGGAGCCGGCGCTGTGGGACTACGAGCTGACGTACGGCCCGGTCATCGACCAGCTGAAGCCGGACCTCATCCACGCCAACGACTTCCGGATGCTGGGCGTCGGCGCCCGCGCCACCGTGCGCGCCCGTGCCAAGGGCCGGGACGTGAAGCTGGTGTGGGACGCGCACGAGTTCCTGCCCGGCGTGCGCCCGTGGGAGGACAACGCCCACTGGATCCCCGGCAACACCGCGCACGAGAGCGAGTTCGCCCCGTACGCCGACGCCGTGGTCACCGTCTCCGACGGCCTGGGCGACCTGCTGCGCGAGCGCCACGGCCTCAAGGAGCAGCCCACCGTCGTGCTGAACGCGCCGGACCGCCCGGTGGAGAACCCGGCGGACGACGACGAGGTGCCCGACCTGCGCGCCCTGTGCGGCATCGGCCCGGACGTCCCGCTGGTGGTCTACAGCGGCTCGCCGGGGCCCCAGCGCGGCCTGGGCGACATGGTGGAGGCGCTGCCGAAGCTGGACGGCGTCCACATGGCGTTCGTGGTGCCGGCGCCCGCCGCCGGGTACATCCAGGGGCTGCTGCGCCGCGCCGAGGAGCTCGGCGTGGGGGACCGGCTGCACGCCGTGCCGTACGTCCCGCACTGGCAGGTGGTGCGCTTCCTGTCCGCCGCGAACGTGGGCTGCATCCCGATCCACCACTGGCCCAACCACGAGATCGCGCTGATCACCAAGTTCTTCGAGTACTCGCACGCCCGGCTGCCGCTGGTCGTCAGCGACGTGAAGACCATGTCCGAGGTGACCCGTTCCACGGGCCAGGGCGAGGTCTGCACGGCGGAGGACGTCGACGACCTGGTGCGCGCGATCAAGGCCGTGCTCGCCGACCCCGAGCGGTACACGGCGGCGTACGACAAGCCGGGCCTGCTGGACACCTGGACCTGGGAGGCCCAGGCCGAGGTGCTCGACGGGCTGTACACGCGGCTGGTCCCCGGCACGACCCCCGGGGCGAGAGCATGACGACCACCCCCGACGTCACCGTCGTCGTCGCGGTCTACAACACCATGCCGTACCTCACGGACTGCCTGGAGTCGCTGCTCTCGCAGACCATCGGGCGCGAGCGCCTGGAGGTCGTGGCCGTCGACGACGGCTCCACCGACGCCAGCGGCGCCGAGCTGGACCGCTACGCCGCGCGCTACCCGGACACCGTCAAGGTCGTGCACCAGGCGAACTCGGGCGGCCCCGCGGCGCCCAGCAACCGCGCCCTGGAGCTGGCCACCGGCCGGTACGTGTACTTCATCGGCTCGGACGACTACCTGGGCAAGGAAGCGCTGGAGCGCATGGTCGGCTACGCCGACGAGCACGGCTCGGACGTGGTCGTCGGCAAGATGGTCGGCACCAACGGCCGGTACGTGCGCCAGACGCTGTACAAGGTCAACCAGCCGTCCATCGACCTGTACACCTCCGACCTGCCCTACGCGCTGGCCAACACCAAGCTGTTCCGGCGCGAGCTGGTGGAGAAGTACGGGCTGCGCTTCCCGGAGGACATGCCGGTCGGCTCCGACCAGCCGTTCACCATAGAGGCGTGCGTGCGGGCCCGCCGGATCTCGGTCCTGGGCGACTACACGTACTACTACGCGGTCAAGCGCGGTGACGCGTCCAACATCACCTACCGCGCCGACCACCTCTCCCGGCTCGACTGCTCGGCCCGGATGATGCGCCACGCGGCCTCGCTGATCGAGGCGGGCCCGAACCGCGACCACGTGCTGATCCGGCACTTCACCTGGGAGCTGGCCAAGCTGGTCCAGGAGGACTTCCCCTCGCTGGACCGGTCCGTGCAGGAGAAGCTGTGCGCGGGCGTGGGCGAGCTCGCCGACGCGTACTTCACCGAGGACCTGCGCGACGCCATGGACGTCAAGCGGCGGCTGCGCATCGCGCTCGCCCAGCGCGGCGCCGTGGACACCCTGGTCGAGGCGATCACCCTGGACGGCCTGGGCGGTCCGTCCTTCCTGCTGGAGAACGGCCGCGCCTTCGTGCGCTACCCGGGCTTCCGCGACCCGTCGGTGGGCCTGCCCGACCGGTACTTCGAGGTCATCGGGGAGGGCGTGGCGGCGCAGCTGGCGTCGGTCACCCACCTGGTGTCCGCCGAGTGGGAGCAGAGCAAGGACGAGCTGTCGATAGCCCTGTCCGTGCGGCTCGGGGTGACCGGTGAGACCGACTCGTCCGCTGTGAGGCTCGTCGCGGGAGCGATGCCGAAGAGCTCCGACAAGCCGGGTGCGCGCAGGCTCCCGGTCGGTCACGAACTACCCGCCGTCGAGGGGGAGTTGACCCGTCAGGCGGACCCGGACGGGCGCTCCACCACACTGCTCGCCAAGGTCCCGGTGCAGCCGCGCAGGGCGTCCCTCGGCGCGCGCGTGCACCTGGACGTGGCAGGCTCGACCTACGAGATCCCGCTCCAGACCCGCGGCATGCCGCTGCCGCTCGCCCGCCGCTGGCGGGAGGTCGTCCCTTATCGCGCCTCGGCCAACGCGAACCCGAAGGGCCGGCTGGTGATCACCACGGCTCCCCTGTGGGAGCCGTCGCCCCAGGTGCGCCGGCGGCTGCGCTCCGTGCTGTCCCGGCTGAAGAGGAAAGTAACCCGATGAATATCTGTGTAGTCGCGCTCGGCAAGATCGGCCTGCCGCTCGCCGTGCAGTTCGCCGCCAAGGGCCACAAGGTCATCGGCGCGGACGTGAACGAGAAGGTCGTCGAGCTGGTCAACGCCGGCACCGAGCCCTTCCCGGGCGAGCACGACCTGGACGTCAAGCTGAAGCAGACCGTGGACGCGGAGCTGCTGTCCGCCACCACGGACACCACGGCAGCCGTGGCGCAGTCCGACGCCGTCGTGGTCGTCGTCCCGCTGTTCGTGGACGCCGAGGGCGTGCCGGACTTCGGCTGGATGGACGCGGCGACCAAGGCGATCGCCAAGGGACTGAAGCCGGGCACGCTGGTGTCGTACGAGACGACCCTGCCGGTCGGCACCACCCGCACCCGCTGGGCGCCGATGCTGCAGGAGGGCTCGGGCCTGACCCCGGGCGAGGACTTCCACCTGGTCTTCTCCCCGGAGCGGGTGCTCACCGGCCGCGTCTTCGCGGACCTGCGCCGCTACCCCAAGCTGGTCGGCGGCATCGACGAGGCCTCCGCCAAGGCCGGCGTCGAGTTCTACGAGAAGGTCCTGGACTTCGACGTCCGCGACGACCTGCCGCAGCCCAACGGCGTGTGGGACCTGGGCACCGCCGAGGCATCCGAGCTGGCGAAGCTGGCCGAGACCACCTACCGCGACGTCAACATCGGCCTGGCGAACCAGTTCGCCCGGTTCGCCGACAAGAACGGCATCGACGTCAAGAAGGTCATCGAGGCCTGCAACTCGCAGCCGTACAGCCACATCCACCAGCCCGGCATCGCCGTCGGCGGCCACTGCATCCCGATCTACCCGCGGATGTACCTGTGGAACGACCCGGAGGCGACCGTCGTGCGCTCGGCCCGCGAGGCCAACGCCGCGATGCCGGACTACTCCGTGGACCTGCTGGCCGCCGCCTACGGCGAGCTGAAGGACGTGCCCGTGCTGGTGCTCGGCGCCGCCTACCGCGGTGGCGTCAAGGAGACGGCCTTCTCGGGCGTCTACGGCGTCGTGGAGGCCCTCAAGGCCCGTGGCGCGGTGCCGTTCGTCTCGGACCCGATGTACACGGCCGAGGAGCTCGTCGCGCACGGCCTGCCGGCCCACCAGGGCGAGAAGGTCACGGCCGCGATCCTGCAGGCCGACCACGCCGAGTACCGCGAGCTGACCCCGGCGGACCTGCCGGACGTCACCGTCCTGGTCGACGGCCGCCGCACGACCGACCCGGCCGCCTGGGAGGGCGTGCGCCGCGTCGTCATCGGCGGCTGACGCCCGTACGACCCACGTGAAGGGGCCCCGCCCGGCGAACTGCTCGCCGGGCGGGGCCCCTTCGTGCGTCCGCGGCAGGTCCTAGACGCGCTTCCGGGTCATCCGGTCGGCCAGGTTCGCGGTGGCCCTGCGGATCACCGTGCGGGTCCTGGCGCCCTTGATCGTCTTGTTGGCGTAGTCGTCGTCGTCGACCAGGACCAGCGGCCAGTGGAAGGTGCCCGCGACGAACACCAGCGCGCCGTTGGGGTACTCGGTGAGGCCGATCTCCGAGATGGTCGGCCAGGTCACCCCGGGGCGGTTGTCCTTGTACGGGGAGACGCCGAGCCGGGTCAGCCTCGCGCCCGCCGGGCTGGGGGACTTGGGGTCGTGGGCGTCGGCCTCGATGCCCACCATGGCGGGCAGCTTCTCGCCGTCGCGCAGGCCCGTCCCGGTCCACAGCCAGTGCCCCGCCTCCTTCACGACCAGCGGGGCCGGGTGGTTGATGTCCACGATGCCGTTGAACTGGATGCCGAGCAGGCCCTGTTCCGCGTACCGCCGGTCGGCGCTGAGCTCGCGGAACCGCGTGGTGCGGCCCGTGCCGCTCGCGGCCGGGTCGGGGGCGGACTTGTAGCAGGCCATGACCCGGTCCTTGCGCCCGGCCCCCGACGGCTCCATGCGCACGTGGAAGTAGACGTTGTTGGCGCCCAGGAAGGCCAGGTTGCCGCCCGCGTCGACGGCCTTGCGCGCGGCGTCGTACATCGACTGCGACCAGTACTCGTCGTGGCCGGGGAAGAACACCGCGCGGTACTTCGACGGGTCCACCGTGCCGTCGTGCAGGTCCAGGCTGCTGGCGTACGTCACGTCGCGGCCCGAGGACTCGGCCCAGCGCGCGAAACCGGTGTCCATGTTGAACCAGTTGGGCACGCCCGAGCCGGAGTAGGGGCGGTCGAAGGAGACCTTGAAGGCCCGCTTGTCGGCGCCGCCGATCTTGCCGTTGGCCTGGTAGCCGCGGTAGAGGTTCTTGCCGGTGTGCTTGTCCTTGGGCCACATGTTGTACGCCTGGTAGGTGGCGAACGGGATCACGCACAGCAGGTCGGAGGCGCGCTGCGGCTCGCGCACCACGAACGGGGTGCTGCCGCGCACGCCGTCCTCGTTGGTGAACACCGCCTGGTAGAGGCCCGACATCCAGCCGGTCGGGATGCGCAGGCTCCAGGAGACGGGCCAGTCGCACTCGATGGCACCGGTGGCCCGGTCGGCGGCGGGGACCTTGCGGCGGGCGCCCTTGAGCCACCTGCTGGTGGCCATCAGCCGGGCACCCGTACCGCCGTAGTGGCCTATTCGGAAGACGCTGACGCGGTAGCGCTGCGCGTCGGCCACCGAGACGTGGAAGTTGACGATGTCGCCGTGGCCGGCCGAGGTGGTCGAGGCGTACCCCATGATGGTGCCCGCGCGGTCGCCGGATATCTTGCGGTCGACGCCGTACGGCATCCAGTCCCGCGAGCCGGGCAGCCGGTTCTCCTCGGCGAGGGTGGTGTGCCGGGCCGCGCGGTCCACGACGGGTTCGACCGTCTCGGCGGGCTCCACGGGGGTGTTGGCCACCTTGACCCGGCGGCTGTCGTCGGGGAACAGGTCCTCGCGGAAGGCGTACGAGGTCGCGGCGCCGGCCGTCCCCACTCCGAGGATCCCCAACAGCGTGCGACGCGTGGGCCGTGCGGACATGCGTACCTCCCGAGATCTTCCTCGGGAGGTATGACGGAAGTCGATCTTGGGCGGTTTACTCGGTGGTCGGACTTTCTCCAGATTTTGGTCACACGGCGCCGGGCGTCAACGCGCCTCGGTGTCCGCCGACTTCCGGGACCGCGCCTTCCGGGACTCCTCGTCCAGCTTCCGCCGCAGCCACCTCTGTGAAGGCGTCTCCACGAGCTTGTGGGTCAGCCAGGCGAGCAGCACCAGGCTCGCGCAGGTGATCCCCAGCGTCGGCCAGGCGCCCAGGTGTCCGTACACCGTGCGGATCATCGCCCAGCCCAGCTCCTCGTGGAGCAGGTACAGCGGGTAGACGAGCGCGCCCGCGGTGGCCAGCCACTTCCAGTTGACCCAGTCGAGCTTGCGCAGGGCCACGGCGAGGACCAGCAGGTAGAAGACGGTCACCAGGCCGAGCACCACGACCGGGTCGCGGTCCAGGCCGCGCCCCTGCAGGCTCTTCACGCTCGCCATCAGGTCGTGCTGCATCGCCAGCCAGCTCGCCCCGAGCAGGCCCCAGAGCTTCAGGTCAGGGCCGAAGCGGTACATCAGGTACATCGCGATGCCGCCCACGAACAGCGCGGTGTTCAGCGGCTGCGCGAAGATCGACACCAGCGGGAGCTTGTGGTCCTGGTGCGCCAGCACGCTCGCCAGCAGCCACACCCAGCAGAAGACCGAGACCCGGGTGTAGTCCAGGCCCTTCCACACCACCAGCAGGAAGACCAGGTAGAAGGTCAGCTCGACCCACAGCGTCCAGTACGCGCCCACCAGGTGGGCCGCCCCCAGCGGCACCTGGAACATCGTCAGGTTGGACAGCGAGTCGGTCACGGTGGGAGCCGTGCGCGCCCCGTCCGGCAGCCCGCGCCACACGAGCACCGCGACCACCACGGAGAACCAGTAGGCGGGGAACAGCCGCAGGAACCGGGCCCGTACGAACTGCCCCGGCGAGCGCCCCCACGCGGAGAGGCAGATCACGAAACCGCTGATGAGGAAGAACAGCTGCACGCCGTAGGAGCCGTACTGCGCGGCCGGGAACAGCCACGGGAACAGCTCCTTGGGGTTGACGCCCCAGTTCGCCTTCGTGGCCGCGTCCACACCCGCGAAGTGGAAGACCATCACCGACACGGCCGCCAGCACGCGCAGCGCGTCCAGCGCGTACAGCCGGGGCGCGGCGGGCTTCTTCGCCTCTGCCGGGGCCTCGGCGGCCGGCCGGTTCACCGGGACGGGAGCCGGCTGCGGCTGACCGGGTACCTGGAGGTCGGTCTGGGACATGTGGGGGCCTTCGCTCGGATCGGGCGCCGGGGAAACCCGACCATCTTATGTGCCCGGACGGGCCGGGCGTCACGGCCGGGGCCCCCGACCGTGACTCACGCCTCGGTGAGCACCCCGTCGCGCTCCTGGTAGCGCCGTCCCGAGCGCGGGCACTCCCACGCGCCGGGCTCGTCCTCGCGCTCGACCAGGCGCACGCCCTCGTGGCCCACCCAGCCGATCCGGCGCGCGGGCACGCCCACGACGAGGCCGAAGTCCGGGACGTCCTTGGTGACGACGGCGCCCGCGGCGACCATCGCCCAGCGGCCGATGGTGAGCGGCGCCACGCACACCGAACGCGCGCCGATGGAGGCGCCGTCGGCGATCTTCACGCCCACGGCCTCCCAGTCGCCGCCGCGCTTCTGCTTGAAGTCGGGGTCGACCGAGCGCGGGTTGTGGTCGTTGGTGAGCACCACCGCGGGGCCGATGAAGACGCCGTCGCCGAGCTCGGCAGGCTCGTACACCAGGCTGTAGTTCTGCAGCTTGCAGTTGTCGCCCATGGTCACGCCGGTGCCCACGTACGCGCCGCGGCCGATGACGCAGCCCTCGCCCAGGCGGGCCTGCTCGCGGATCTGCGCCAGCTCCCACACGCTGCTGCCCGCGCCGATCTGCGCCGTCTCGTCGACCTGAGCGGTCGGCTGGACCCTGTAGTTCACTCCGCTGCCTTTCCGAGAGCTTCTTCGCCGGAGGAGCATACGTCCCCGCGCCCGCCCAGCAGCAGCCGGTCGAAGTGGCCCTTGACGGTCTCCCAGTCCCAGGTGACCAGTGCGTGCTCGGAGGCCTCGTGGCCGGCCTTCAGCCAGCCGTCCTCGGTCGCCGTCGCCGCCAGGATCCGCTCCGCGGCCTCCTCCGGCGTCGTCACCACCCACGCCTCGGGGAACAGGGCCCGCGCACCGTGCGGCTTGTCCGCGAAGAACGGCCAGTCGCGCACCACCGGCACCGCACCGGCGGCCGCGCCCTCGACCAGGCCCAGGTGCCAGCTCTCGCGCACCGAGCTGCTGAGCACCACGCCCACCTCGGACAGCGCCCCGGCCACGTCCGGCGTCTGCCCGACCTGGCGCACCGCCCCGGCCCGCTCCAGGCGGCGCAGCTCGCGGCCGTACGCGCGGTGGTAGCGGGCGGCGGCCGGGCCCCCGTCCGGGCTCAGCGGGGTGCCGATCAGGTGCAGCCGGAAGCGCTTGTCCTTCTGGCGCAGCACCTTCAGGACCTCCAGCGCCCACTGCGGGTCCTTGGCGACCTGGCTGACGCCGACCAGGCCCAGCGTGAAGCGGGCGTCGGGCGTCTTGGGACGTACGAACGGCTGGAGGGCCACCGCGTTGTCGATGACGTGCATCCGCGGGGCGCGCGGCTCCTTGAGCCGGGGCACCGCCGCCACGCACAGGTCCCGCAGGTGCTCGCTGACGAAGACCAGGTCGTCGACGCGGGAGAAGTCCACCAGGTGCGGCCAGTAGCTGAACGCCTCGTAGCTGTGCAGCCGGACGACGACGCGGGTGTCGCGCGGGTCGACCAGGGTGAAGAACGCCGCGGCGGCCGCGCACCAGTCGATGAACACGGTGTCGGCCCAGTCCAGGTGCGGCCGCAGCGCCGCCTCCGCCTCCTTGCCGTACTCCGGCTGGCCGCCCAGCGCCCGCTGGATCATCCGGCCCATGCCCTTGGTGAGCGGGGCGAGCACCGGGTCGGCCGCGGTGTCCAGGACCCGCAGCTCCACCTCCGGGTGGTCCGCGTAGCGGGACAGCAGGGGCTTGAGGAAGTTGTCGTTGCCGTGGTGGGCGACCAGCAGCCGCAGCGGCCGGTCCGCGGGCGGCTCGGCGGCGGGGCCCTTGCGGCCGCGGGCCTTGCGCAGCGCCTTGGCCGCGGTGGACTCGCGCAGGGGCGCGGTGAACCGGCGCGGGCGCTCCGCCAGCGGCGAGGTCAGCCCGTCCACGTGCGGGACGCGGTGGAAGGCCAGCAGCAGGGCCTTGGCCAGGTAGGACGCGGCGGCCTTGCGGCTGCCCGCGTCGTGGGCGGCGTCGGCGCACTCCAGCTCGGCCGCGTAGGCCTTGAGCAGGTGGCGCGGTACGTACCCCTTGGCGAGCCGCGCCTCGGCGGCGTCGGTCAGCAGGTCCGCGCGCAGGCGGGCGTCCTGGACGCGGTGCCCGGCGTACCCGACGACCCGTTCCGCCACGAGCGCGTGCTCGGAGCGCGACATGCGCGATATGGCCCAGCGCGCGACGTTCGCGAGCCGTTCGTCGGGAATTTCTGGTGTCGGCACGGTGTAGCTCCCTGATCGAGGCAGGAACACGGACCGTACGGTTAAACGGAGCCGAGCGGAAGGCCTCCCGGCCAGTATCCAGGATCTCCCTGTGAGGCCGCCGGGCCCTTGGACCCGGCGCCCGGGCCCTTCGCGCCCGCCCCAGGTCAGCGCCCCTTCGGCCGGGCCCAAGCGGAAGCGATCTCCGTCACACAGAAGACGGCGCCGAGCGTCGCCAGGAGGGCCCGCACCCAGTGCACGTCGGGTGACCACCACGCGTAACCGGACGCCGGCACGAAGAGCAGCGCGCCCAGGATCCGCCAGGTCCACCAGGACCGTCCGCGCGGCCCCGGCGCGCTGTGCTCCGGGACCAGCAGCCGCTCCGGGGCGTCGGCCAGGGTGTCGCGCAGGCCGGCCAGGAAGCCGCGGCGGTCCAGCACGCCCGCGCCCGGCAGCCCGGGCAGCACCTCCTCCGCGGTGCCGAAGGCGGGCGGCGGCGCGGGCAGGCCCAGCGCCCTGACCAGGGCCTCCTGCCGTTCCGCCGGGGCGTCCACCGCGCGCAGGAGCGCGACCAGGGGGCGTGGGTCGGCCACCCGGTACGCCCCGGCCAGGGCCCGTGCCGTCGCCGTCGCCCGTGCGTGGTCCGGCACCGGAGCGCCCAGGTCCCACTCGTGCGTCGCCGTGACCTCCCCGGCGACCAGCAGCGTCAGCGCGCAGCGGCCCGGGGCGCGGCGCAGCACCAGGGCCGGCCACTTCTCCCCGGTGGTGAAGGTGTCGGCCGCCGTGGTCAGCGGGTCCCCGCCGGTCAGCGCGGCCCGGCGGCCGGGGGCGTGCCCGGCGACCAGCTCCACCCAGGTGGCGCGCGGCCCGGCGGGGGCCATCCGCAGCGGCACCCCGCACATCAGGGCGGCCTCGGCGACCTGCGGCGGCGTGGCGCCCGCGAGTACCAGGGCGCGGGTGGTGGCCGGCGCGGGGGCGGGCGCGGCCGGCGGGCGGCCGAAGAACGGGGTGTCCGCGGCGACCTGCAGCCGCACCCCGGCCCGGTGCTCCAGGAACTCCCCGCGGGGGTCGCCGAGCCGGGCCCAGGGCTGGCTGCGGGCGTGCGGGCCGATCGCCCGGAACGCCTCGAGGGCCTCGGCCCAGCGCTCCTCGCGGATCAGCAGCAGGGCCAGGTGGTTGCGGAAGCCCGCGGCCTCCGGGTCGCCCGGCGGGTACTCCCGCGACAGTTCGAGGGCCCGCGCCACGGCCGCCGCGGCGCGGGCGTCCGGCGGCTCCCCGGCGAGGGCGTGCTCCACCGCCGCGTACAGGGGGAGCGCGTGCAGCAGCGAGCCGGGCAGCGCCTCGTCGGCGGCCCGCTCGGCGAAGGCGAACATCTCCTCGTGCGAGCCGTACCACTTGGCGCACAGGTACTGCAGGGCGGCGGCGTGGCAGCCGTAGTGGTGCGGGGAGCGGGCGACCGCCTCGCGCCAGTAGTCGTCGAACACCTCGCGCGGGGCCTGGGCGCCGACGGCGTGGGTGAGGGCGACCCGCCAGGGCACCGGGTCCGCCGGGTTCAGCCGGGCCGCCTCCCCGATCACCGGCGCGGCGTCCTCCAGGAGCGCGAAGAAGGCCCGGAACCGCTCGGCCGACACCTTCGACGCGCTGCGCGCGGTCCGCACCTCCCAGGCCCTGCGCACCCCCAGCTCCGCCTTGACCAGCAGGGCGTCCGGGTCGCGCGGGTCCTCGGCCAGCCAGGCGTCCAGCCAGCCCGGCGCGTGCAGGGCGGCCCCGGCCAGTTCGCCGGCGTACGTGCCGCGCAGCTCCCAGCGGGCGTCGACGCGGGTGGCGGCCAGCAGGTCCCGGGCGGGCCGGTGCGCGCCGCGGGCGGTCGCGGCGAGGGCGTCGCGCAGCTCCTCGGTGAGCGGTCCGTCGAGGACGACGGCCTCGTCCGGGGGCAGGTCGGCGCCCACGGCGGAGCCGTGCCGCAGCAGGCGGGGCAGGGTGAGGTACGTACGCAGGGGCACGGGCGGCATTCAACCGGCCGCCGGCGCGTGCGCACCAGGGTCCCCGCGGGCGGGATCGGCGGGGCGCGGGAGGCGCGGCGGGCCCGGTTTGACCCCTCAGGGACGGCCCCGTAACCTTGACCGTCGGCGTGTCTCCATGCGCGCCAGCTCCTGAGCACCTTCCTTCCGGCCCTCGCGGCCTGGGAGAGGCCGTTCACACCATCCGGTTCAGCCGCGGGCGCTCGCGCCTGCGCGGACGGCTGGCATCAGGGGTTCCCGATCGAGCGAAAGAGAGTCCGCGTGTACGCCATCGTGCGCAGCGGTGGTCGCCAGCACAAGGTTGCTGTCGGCGACATCGTTGAGGTTGACAAGATTTCCACCGCCAAGTCCGGCGACACGGTCGAGCTCTCGACCCTGCTCGTCGTCGACGGCGAGTCCGTGACCAGCGACCCCTGGGTCCTCGCGGGCATCAAGGTGCAGGCCGAGGTCGTGGACCACACCAAGGGCGCCAAGATCGACATCCTGCGCTACAAGAACAAGACCGGCTACCGCCGTCGTCAGGGTCACCGCCAGCAGTACACGGCGATCAAGATCACCGGCATCCCCACCGCCGCGAAGTAAGGGACTGAGGAGACATGGCACACAAGAAGGGCGCATCGTCCACCCGGAACGGTCGCGACTCCAATGCTCAGCGGCTCGGCGTGAAGCGCTTCGGCGGTCAGGTCGTCAACGCCGGTGAGATCCTGGTCCGCCAGCGCGGCACCCACTTCCACCCGGGCGCGGGCGTCGGCCGCGGCGGCGACGACACCCTGTTCGCGCTGCAGGCCGGTGCGGTGCAGTTCGGCACCTTCCGCGGCCGCAAGGTCGTCAACATCGTTCCGGCTGCCTGAACCACAGGGCGACCGTAGAGCGGTACTGCGAGGGCGGACCCCTCTTCCCGGCACGGACTTCCGTGCCCGGGAAGCGGGTCCGCCTTTCGCGTGTTAAGCAGTAGACATTCCCGTACGTAACTGGAGGCACCCCACCATGACCACCTTCGTGGACCGCGTCGAGCTGCACGTCGCCGCGGGTAACGGAGGCCACGGCTGCGCCTCCGTCCATCGGGAGAAGTTCAAGCCGCTCGGCGGACCCGACGGCGGCAACGGCGGTCGCGGCGGCGACGTGATCCTGGTCGTCGACCAGTCGGTCACCACGCTGCTCGACTACCACCACTCGCCGCACCGCAAGGCCACCAACGGCAAGCCCGGCGAGGGCGGCAACCGCTCCGGCAAGGACGGCCAGGACCTGGTCCTGCCCGTGCCGGACGGCACCGTCGTGCTCGACGGCAAGGGCGAGGTGCTGGCCGACCTGGTCGGCCACGGCACGCAGTACGTCGCGGCGCAGGGCGGCCGCGGCGGCCTGGGCAACGCGGCGCTGGCCTCGGCCCGCCGCAAGGCTCCCGGCTTCGCGCTGCTGGGCGAGCCCGGCGACACCGGCGACGTGGTCCTGGAGCTCAAGACCGTCGCCGACGTGGCGCTGGTGGGGTACCCGAGCGCCGGCAAGTCCTCGCTGATCTCGGTGCTCAGCGCCGCCAAGCCGAAGATCGCCGACTACCCGTTCACCACCCTGGTGCCCAACCTGGGCGTGGTCACGGCCGGTTCGACCGTGTACACCATCGCCGACGTGCCGGGCCTGATCCCGGGCGCCAGCCAGGGCCGCGGCCTGGGCCTGGAGTTCCTGCGCCACGTGGAGCGCTGCTCGGTCCTGGTGCACGTGCTGGACACGGCGACGCTGGAGTCCGACCGCGACCCGGTCTCCGACCTCGACGTCATCGAGGAGGAGCTCAAGCAGTACGGCGGCCTGGAGGACCGGCCCCGCCTGGTCGTCCTCAACAAGATCGACATCCCGGACGGGCAGGACCTCGCGGACATGATCCGCGGCGACCTGGAGGAGCGCGGCTACCGCGTCTTCGAGGTCTCGGCGGTCGCCCGCACCGGCCTGAAGGAGCTGTCCTTCGCGCTGGCCGAGATCGTCGGCGCCGCCCGGGCCGCCAAGCCCAAGGAGGAGGCGACCCGGATCGTCATCCGCCCGAAGGCGGTCGACGACGCGGGCTTCACCGTCACCTTCGACGAGCACGAGGACGTCTACCGGGTGCGCGGCGAGAAGCCGGAGCGCTGGGTGCGCCAGACGGACTTCAACAACGACGAGGCCGTCGGCTACCTCGCCGACCGGCTGAGCCGCCTCGGCGTCGAGGAGTCCCTGATGAAGGCGGGCGCCCGCGCGGGCGACGGCGTCGCCATCGGCCCCGAGGAGAACGCGGTCGTCTTCGACTGGGAGCCCACCATGATGGCGGGCGCCGAGATGCTCGGCCGCCGCGGCGAGGACCACCGCCTGGAGGCCCCCCGCCCCGCCGCCCAGCGTCGCCGCGACCGCCAGGCCGAGCACGACGAGGCGGACCAGGCGTACGACGAGTTCAACCCCTTCTAAGGGGAGCGCCCCGTCAGGGGCGCACGCCCCCGCACGCGCGGGAAGGCCAGTTCGGCGCGCCGGACCGGAGGGTGATCTCCGGTCCGGCGCGCCGCGCGTTTCCCCGCGGGGGCGCGGAGGGTTACACGTACGGAAATTCCCGGGGAACCCGGGCAACCCCCGGGTGTGCGCCAGCCGTCTTAGTGCTGGAAGTGATTGAACGGAGCCTTGATGAAGATCTCCTTCCTCATCCACACCGTCTACGGCATCGGTGGCACCATCCGCACCACGCTCAACCTCGCGGAGGAGCTCGTCGACCGGCACGAGGTGGAGATCGTGTCGGTGTTCCGGCACCGCGACGTCCCGCTGTTCGACATCGACCCGCGCATCAGCGTGGTCCCGCTCGTCGACACCCGGCCCAAGTCGCCCACGAACGAGAAGCAGAGCCCGGAGCAGCTCAGGCCCGCGGCCTTCTTCCCGCGCACCGAGGCGCGCTACAAGGAGTACAGCGCCCTCACCGACGCCCGGGTGCGCGCGCACTACGAGGGCGCCGGCGCCGACGCGGACGTGGTCATCGGCACCCGTCCCGGCCTGAGCGCGTACACGGCGCAGTTCGCCCCGCCCGGCGCCGTGCGCATCGGCCAGGAACACATGACGTACAACCACCACAAGCAGGCCCTCAAGGACGAGATCCGTCCGCACCTGGCCGCCCTGGACGCGTACGTCACCGTCTCCGAGGGCGACGCCGCCGTCTGGCGCGAGCGGATGGACCTGCCCGGCACCCGGGTGCTGTGCGTGCCCAACTCCGTGCCCGAGCCCACCGTCGCCCCCGCCGACCTGTCCGGCACCACCGTCGTGGCCGCCGGACGGCTCTCCCGGGAGAAGCAGTACGAGGTGCTGGTCGACGCCTTCGCCAAGGTCGTCGCGGTCCGTCCCGAGTGGACCCTGCGCATCTGCGGCTGGGGCCCGGAGAAGGACAAGCTGCGCCGCCGCGTCGAGCGGCGCGGGCTGAGCAACAGCGTGTACCTGATGGGCCCGCGCTCCCCGATCGAGCCGGAGTGGGTCAAGGGCGCCATCGCCGTGTCCACCTCCCGCCACGAGTCCTTCGGCATGACCCTCGTCGAGGCGATGCGCTGCGGGCTGCCCGTGGTGAGCACCGACTGCGACTACGGGCCGCGCGAGATCGTCGCCGACGGCGAGGACGGCCTGCTGGTCCCGGTGGGCGACGCCGAGGCCGTCGCCCAGGCCCTGCTGCGGCTGATCGACGACCAGGCGCTGCGCCGCCGGATGGGCGCCGCCGCGATCGTCAACGCCCGCCGGTACGACCCGGGTTCGGTCGCCAAGCAGTACGCGGACCTGTTCGCCGAGCTCGGCGCGGGCTCCGGCCAGCGCAGCGCCGCGCGGACCGCCGGGCAGGCCGCCGACGCCGAGGACACCGCCTTCGCCCCGGCCGCCGACGCGGTCGTCGCCGAGGACGGCACGGTCACCGTCCGGCTGGTCGCCCCCGAGGCCGCCGTCGCCCGCCACGAGGGCCTGCGCCTGGTGTGCACCCGGATCGGCCAGGACGCCCCGGAGCGCGCTTACCCCTTCGGTCCCGACGGCACCGCCGTCATCCCGGCGGGGGAGGAGTTCGCCGAGGGCCACTGGATGTGCCACGCCGACCACCCGGCCACCGGCACCCGGGTCGGCATCCTGGCCCGCGCCGTGGACCAGCGCGCCTCGATGCGGGCCGCCGCGCACACCGCCCCCGAGGAGCCGGTGCGCCACCTCGTCCCGTACCGCCGCGCCCCCAAGCACCACCTGGTGCTGTGCTCCTACGCGCGGCCGGTGCACGCCGAGGCCGGGGAGATCACCCACGAGGGCCGCGACCTGGTCCTGTCCGGACGGCTGTACGGCCCGGCCGAGCTGGACCCGGGCTTCCGTCCCGTACTCACCCTGCGGCGCGGCGGGAATCACCCGGACGAGTTGACCGTGACGGGCACCCGCCAGGGCGCCCGGGCCTTCCGCTTCAGCGTCCCCGGCACCCTGGCGACGGCGCGCCAGGCGTCCGCGAAGGAGATCCGGACGGCCTGGCTGACGTACGCTCCGGGCGCGGCCCCCGTGCGGATCGGGCGGGTGCTGGACGACGTGGTGCAGAAGGCGGACGTCTTCACGTACCCCGGTGTCCTGCTCCACAAGAAGCGCCCGCTGCTGCTCCTGCGCCGGGTGCTGCGCAAGCTGCGCAAGCGGCAGCAGCGGCTGGTCCGGATCAGGTTCGGCTACGACGCGGGCAACGGCCTGGTGCTCCATGTCGCGGACCGCTGATACGGGTGAGTCCGCTGTGGCCTCGGTCACGGAGTGCGCCGGAATCCATCCGGTCAACCTCCCTGGCCAGGGGGTAAACGCACGGTGTCCGAGCGGTGTCGGGCGCCAGGTGTCCGCCTTGCGAGACGGTCACGGAGAGTGCGACCATCACATCGTTCCCCACTCGTCGCAAGGTAGGTCGTCACGTGTCCGTGCCGCATGAAGCAGCCGCAACCCGCACCACCGCAGTCGTCCTGGCGGGGGGAACCGGTCAGCGAGTGGGCCTCGCGATCCCCAAGCAGCTGCTGAAGATCGCGGGCAAGGCCGTCATCGAGCACACGCTGACCATCTTCGAGCAGGCCGAGGCCGTCGACGACGTGATCGTGCTGATGGCGCCGGGCTTCGTGCCGGACGTCGAGAAGATCGTCGCCAAGGCCGGGCTGCGCAAGGTGACCCGTGTCATCGAGGGCGGCTCGACCCGCAACGAGACCACGGAACGCGCCATCCGCGCGCTCGGCGAGGGCCTCGCCGAGGGGGAGGACCGCAACGTCCTCTTCCATGACGCCGTGCGTCCGCTTCTGTCACAGCGCGTGATCCAGGACTGCGTCGACGCCCTCGACCGCTACCAGGCCGTGGACGTCGCCATCCCCTCCGCGGACACCATCATCGTCACCCGCACCCACGGCGAGGACGGCGAGTTCATCACCGACGTCCCCGACCGCTCCCGGCTGCGCCGCGGCCAGACCCCGCAGGCCTTCAAGCTCTCCACCATCCGCAGGGCGTACGAGGTCGCGGCCGGCGACCCCAACTTCCAGGCCACCGACGACTGTTCGGTGGTCCTCAAGTACCTGCCCGACGTGCCGATCCACGTCGTCGCGGGCGACGAGTACAACATGAAGGTGACCCAGCCGGTCGACGTCTTCATCGCCGACAAGCTGTTCCAGCTCGCCTCCACCGCCGCCCCCCGCCAGGCCGACGAGGCCGCCTACCGCGAGCTGCTGTCCGGGCGCACCCTGGTCGTCTTCGGCGGCTCCTACGGCATCGGCGCCGACATCGCCGCCCTCGCCGAGCGCTACGGCGCCCGCGTCTTCCCGCTGGGCCGCTCCACCACCGGCACCCACGTGGAGAACCCCGAGCACATCGACGACGCGCTCTCGCGCGCGTACGCCGAGACCGGCCGCATCGACTACGTGATCAACACCGCGGGCGTGCTGCGCATCGGCCGGCTCGCCGAGACCGACAACGCGACCATCCAGGAAGCGCTGAACGTCAATTACCTGGCGCCCGTCCAGATTGCCCGTGCTTCTTACAAGTACCTGGCCGAGACCAAGGGCCAGCTGCTGCTCTACACCTCTTCCAGCTACACCCGCGGCCGCGCCGAGTACAGCCTTTACTCGTCCACCAAGGCCGCCATGGTGAATCTCACCCAGGCCCTCTCCGACGAATGGGCGGCCGAGGAGATCCGGGTGAATTGCGTCAATCCGGAGCGCACCGCCACCCCCATGCGCACCAAGGCGTTCGGGCAGGAGCCGGCCGGCTCGCTGCTCTCCTCCGAGGCGGTCGCCCGGACCTCGCTGGACGTCCTGCTGTCGGAGCTGACCGGGCACGTCATCGACGTGCGCAAGGAGGACCCCACCCGTAGCGCGGGCGAGGCCTCCGGCTTCGAGGCGGCGCTGGCTTCGGTCCTGGACCGTCAAGAGGATGTGTAATAATTCCTGAATCGGCTTTATTCGGGCCTCTGCGTTCGCCGTCCGGCGAATTGCGGAGGCCCGTGTGCGTGAGGCCCGCGCCCTCACACTTGTTCCTTACATGTGAATAAACCGGCTACCCCCCTCTGGAGCAGGTTTTCGTGATTTCGACCGCCATCCGCCTGGCCCGAGTGGGCAGCGGACGCGAGCTGGCCGCGGCAGTCCTGATGGGACTGGGCTACCCGTGCCTCATGCTCGCCGCGCTGCTGCCCCACCTGTGGCTCTTCGCGGCCGCCGGTGCCGTCACCTACGTCGCCGACTGGTACCTGCACCGCAAGAACAGCTATCTGGTCAACCGGCTCAACAAGGTCCGAGCCGGACTGCCCATGCGCTTCCTGGTGCGCCAGCTGCTGCTGATCATGCTGCTGGCCCGGGAGGGCATGGCCGAACAGCCCCTCTTCTACGTCGCGGTCGGCGGCTTCCTGGTCTTCTTCGGCCTGCAGGCCCCCCAGGGCGCCCTCGCCTCGCTGATCCGGCTCCGCCGCACCATGCCCGTGGTCACGCGCAACGTGGACCTGCACGCCGTGCGCATCCCCGACGCCCCGCCCCGGGCGCTGCTGGACCGGGCCGGCGACAAGATGCTGCACCTCGACGTCCCGGCCGTCGTCGGCGTCGTGGCCGCCGCCTTCGGTGCGCCCAACCTGGTCGCGTACACCGGCATCGGCATCACCCTGGGCCTCGGGCTGCTCTACACCCTGCTGCTCGTGCCCTACCTGCGCCGCAGCCGCCGGGTGCCGACCGGGCCCGCGGTGCTCAAGGCCGTGCAGAAGTGGCTCGGCGAGTACCAGCCGACCGTCGCCCTGTACTTCTCCGGCTCCGACGACTCCGCCTACCAGGTCAACATGTGGCTGGAGACCATGGAGCAGGTCGACGGCCGCCCGATCGTGATCATGCGCGAGCGCAGTCTCGTACCGATGCTCGGCACCACCTCCGTGCCGGTGCTCTGCGTCCCCGGCGGCCAGCACCTGATGGCGATGGACCTGACCTCGATCCGGGTCACGCTGTACGCGGCCAACGTCGGCAAGAACATCCACATGCTGCGCGTGCCCACCTCCAAGCACGTCTTCATCGGCCACGGCGACAGCGACAAGCTCGCCAGCGTCAACCCCTTCTCCAAGGCGTACGACGAGGTGTGGACGGCCGGGCGCGCGGGCCGCGACCGGTACGCGCTGGCCGACGTCGGCGTCCGCGACGAGGACATCGTCGAGGTCGGCCGCCCCCAGCTCGCGCCCATCGAGCGCTCCTCCGGCGCCTCCCGCAACGAGATCCCGACGGTCCTGTACGCCCCCACCTGGGAGGGCTGGGACAACAACCCGGGCAACACCTCGCTGCTGCTGGCGGGCGAGAACATCGTCCGCAGCCTGCTGACGGCCGAGCGCCCGGTCCGGCTGGTCTACAAGCCGCACCCCTTCACCGGCCTGACCAACCGCAAGGCCAAGGCAGCCGACGAGCGCATCCGGAAGATGGTCGCCGAGGCCGCCGCCGCCCGCGCCACCGACCCGCGCTGGGCCCCCGCGCACGCCGCGGGACAGGCCGGCTTCGCCGCCGCCCGCGGCGAGCTGGCCCGCGTCGAGGCCCGCCTCGCCGTCCTGACCGCCCCCGGGCGCAAGGGCGGCGACGAGTCCGAGGAGTCCCGCGTCTCGCTCGCCGACCCCGAGCGGCTGGCCGAGATCAAGCGGCTGCGCGCCGAGTGGAACGACGCCTACTGGCGCTCGTTCGGCTGGTGGGAGCACCGGGTCGTGACCGGCGCCGAGCCCCGGCTCTACGACTGCTTCAACGAGGCCGACGCCATGGTCTCCGACATCTCCAGCGTGGTCTCGGACTTCATCGAGAGCGGCAAGCCCTACGCCGTGACCGACTCGGCCGAGCTGGGCGCCGACGAGTTCCGGCGGCAGAACACCGCCGTGCGGGCCGCCGTCGTCCTCACCAACAGCGCCGCCGGGCTCGACCAGCTGCTCGCCGCCGTCGAGGACCCGTCGGCCGACCGCCTGGTCAAGGCCCGCAAGGACCTCAAGCAGTACCTGCTCGGTCCCGACGAGCCCACCTCCATGGAGCAGTTCAACGCCGCGGTCCGGGCCCTCGCCGCCAAGGCCGAGGCCCGCAACCGCGCCGTCGAGCAGCGCCTGGCCGGCCACCTGGACGAGCTCGGCGAGCTGGAGGACGAGGAACTGCCCGCGCGGACGGAGCAGTCGGCGGCGCGCTGACGTTCCCGTGCGAGGGTGCTGATGACGTCCTCGTACAAGGGCGCTGACGTCCTCGTACAACATGCCGAAAGGCCCGCAAGTCCCCTGTGGTCCAAGGGACTTGCGGGCCTTCGTGCCGCTTGCGGGGCGAACGGGGCGGGCGGGGGCCACGATGTGCCCGATGAGCGAGCACACTCCCGACGTCAGCGTGATCATCGGGGCCTACGACGCCATGCCCTACCTGGTGCGGTGCCTGGAGTCCGCGGAGGCCCAGACCCTGGGCGCGGGCCGCATGGAGATCGTCGCCGTGGACGACGGCTCCACCGACGGCACCGGCGCCTACCTGGAGGACTTCGCCGCCCGCACGGCCGTACCCATGAGGGTCATCCGGCAGGCCAACTCCGGCGGCGCGGGCGCCCCGCGCAACACCGGGCTGCGCCACGCGCGCGGGCGGTACGTCTTCTTCCTCGACGCCGACGACTACTTCGGCGCCGAGGCGCTGGAACGCCTGGTCGCCATGGCCGACCGGGCCGGCACCGACGTCGTCCTCGGCAAGGTCGTCGGCGTCAACCGGGGCGCCTCCCAGTCGATGTGGCGCGCCACCGTCGAACGGGCCGACGTCTTCACCTCCAACGTCAAGTACGCGCTCAGCGCCCAGAAGCTGTTCCGCCGCGACCTGCTGGTGCGCCACGGCATGCGCTTCGACGAGACGCTGTGCACCGGCGAGGACGCCCTGTTCACGCTGGAGGCCTATCTGCGCGGCACCGGGGTCTCCGTGGTCGCCGACTACCCCTGCTACTACCTGGTCGGCCGCGACGACGGCAACCACCTGACCCGGCGCGGGGGTTACGAGCCGCGCTTCGACTCCGCCCGGGCCCTGATGGAGCTGATCGCCCGCCACGAGCCGCCCGGGCGCCGCCGCGACCTGCTGATGCTGCGGCCGTTCAAGGTGACGCTGCTGCCGCAGTTCGGGCCCGGCCTGCTGGGCCAGCCCGAGGAGGTGCTGCGGCACAAGCTCGCCCTGGCCGCCCCGCTGATGCGGCAGTACTGGACCCCGGGCGTCGCCCGCCGCCTCGACCCCGAGGCCCGGCTGCGGCTGACCTGCGTGGCCCTGGAGCGCCCCGGCGAGCTCCGCGACGTCCTGGCGTACGTACGGCGGCAGGGGGCGGCTCCGGTGGTACGCCACCGGGGACGGCGCTACCTGGCGTACCCCCACTTCCGGGGCGGAACGCTGCCCGACGGGGCGTACCGGGTCGTCGAGAGCCCCCTGCGGCGGATGCGCCGGTTCGCGGGCCGGTTCCTCCGGCGGGCAAGCGGTTTCCTGGACCGATCAGATTGAGCCATCCTGGCCGACCGCGCCCAGCGGGAGCGCACGCGCGCCCGCACGCCCCCGCCCCCGCCGCCCCGGACACCGCTGTCCAGCGGCTGGAACGCGCGAGCGGCGGACCCCCGCCCTGGCATAGATTCGCGGTTGTGACAACGGCAAGGCAGCGGCAAGGCGGACGGGGCGGGAAGTGACACGGCAGCACGTGACGGAGGCCAGGCGGATCGTCGTCAAGGTGGGCTCCTCCTCCCTGACCACGGCCTCCGGCGGCCTGGACGCCGACCGGGTGGACGCCCTCGTCGACGTCCTCGCCAAGGTCCGCGGCGGCGGCGAGAAGGAGGTCGTGCTCGTCTCCTCCGGCGCCATCGCGGCCGGACTCGCCCCCCTCGGCCTCACCCGCAGGCCCAGGGACCTGGCCCGCCAGCAGGCCGCCGCCAGCGTCGGCCAGGGCCTGCTCGTCGCGCGCTACACCGCCTCCTTCGCCCGCTACGGCGTCCGCGTCGGCCAGGTCCTGCTCACCGCCGACGACACCAGCCGCCGCGCGCACTACCGCAACGCCTACCGCACCCTGGACCAGCTCCTGGCCATGGGCGCCCTCCCCGTCGTCAACGAGAACGACACCGTGGCCACCGACGAGATCCGCTTCGGCGACAACGACCGGCTCGCCGCCCTCGTCGCCCACCTCGTCCACGCCGACCTGCTGGTCCTGCTCTCCGACGTGGACGGCCTCTACGACGGCGACCCCTCCCGCCCCGGCACCTCGCGCATCGCGGAGGTCACCGGGCCGCAGGACGTCGAGGGCGTCGAGATCGGCTCCGCGGGCAAGGCGGGCGTCGGCACCGGCGGCATGGTCACCAAGGTCGAGGCCGCCAGGATCGCCGCCGAGGCCGGCGTCCCCGTCGTGCTCACCTCCGCCTCCCGCGCCGCCGACGCCCTCGCGGGCCGGGACACCGGCACGTACTTCCACGCCACCGGACGCCGCTCCGCGGACCGGCTGATGTGGCTCGCCCACGCCTCCACCCCGCGCGGCTCCCTCACCCTGGACGACGGGGCCGTACGGGCCGTGGTCGAGGGCCGCAAGTCGCTGCTGCCCGCCGGGATCGCGTCCGTCGAGGGCGAGTTCGCCGCCGGTGATCCGGTCGAGCTGCGCGACCGCGAAGGCCGCGCCGTCGCCCGCGGGCTCGTCAACTTCGACGCCAAGGAGATCCCGCAGCTGCTCGGGCGCTCCACCCGCGACCTGGCCAGGGAACTCGGGCCCGCCTACGAGCGGGAGGTCGTACACAGGGACGATCTGGTCGTCCTGCACCCCTAGAACGGCTGAAAGTCCAGCCATCCGACGGGGACCTTCACCAAAACCGCCCCGCGTACCGTCCCGGACTGGTCAACTTTGTCTCAGGGGTCATCAGGGTAGGCGGGGTGGAGGCCCTTCCGGGGTACAGCAGCACAACGCATCAACAGGAGGCCGCCGGTGAGACGAGCGCGCCCAGGGGCCCTGCCCCGGGGGACGGCCGAACGCGCCCTGACGAGTGTCGAGGCGGGCGCGGACTTCGACGACCCCGCGGACGCCGACGACGACGGGCGCCAGCAGCCCGCCGCCACGGCGGACCGGCGCCCCGAAGAGCGGGTGCTGTCCAAGCTGTGGCACATCACCCTCAGCGTCTCGGGCGCCGAGGCGCCGCTGAAGGAGGTCAGGAGAGGCCTCGAACAGCTCGCCCACGACCACCCCTTCCTGCTCACCAGCCGGTACGCGAACGACCACGCCGAGATCCGCTACTGGGAAGAGGCCCGCGACCTGCACGACGCGGCCGCCGTGGCCCTGCGGCTGTGGGGCGAGCACCGGCAGAGCGCCAAGCTGCCGCCGTGGGAGATCGTCGGCCTGGAGGTCATCGACCGCGAGACCTACCACCAGCGCATCGCCGAGGGCTACGGCCCGCCGCCGGCCTCCCCGGTGGGCGTGCACCCGTACTGAAGGGGTCCCTCGGGCTGACCCGGCGCGGGGAGGCCGGGGCGTCCGGTGGCGGGCCCGCGCGGGCGTCTCGCAGTGCGGGACACCGGCCGACCGCCGTCACCGGGCCGACTACCCTTCCGTCATGACGTCGCACTCCCCGCTCTCGCCGTACGACAACATGTCCCCGGTCTCCCAGGCCGCCTACCGGGCCCGCGCCGCCGCCGCCGACCTCGCGCCGCTCCCGCGCGCGACCAAGGACGACGTGCTGCTCGCGATTGCGGACGCCCTCGAGGTCCGTACGGCCGAGATCGTCGAGGCGAACGCCCAGGACGTGGCCAGGGCCCGCGAGGCGGGCACCGCCGAGTCCGTCGTCGACCGGCTCACCCTCACCCCGGAGCGGATCCGCGCGATCGCCGCCGACGTGCGCGACGTGGCCGCGCTGCCCGACCCGGTCGGCGAGGTCGTCCGCGGCTCGACCCTGCCCAACGGCATCGACCTGCGCCAGGTCCGGGTCCCCCTCGGCGTCGTCGGGATCATCTACGAGGCCCGGCCCAACGTCACCGTCGACGCCGCCGCCCTCTGCCTCAAGTCCGGCAACGCCGTCCTGCTGCGCGGCTCCTCCTCCGCCTACGCCTCCAACACCGCCCTGGTCCGCGTCCTGCGCGACGCCGTCGGCGGCGCGGGGCTGCCCGCCGACGCGGTCCAGCTGGTGCCGGGGGAGTCCCGCGAATCGGTACGGGAGCTGATGCGCGCCCGCGGCCTGGTCGACGTCCTCATCCCGCGCGGCGGCGCCTCCCTGATCCGTACCGTGGTCGAGGAGTCCACCGTCCCGGTCATCGAGACCGGCACCGGCAACTGCCACGTGTACGTCGACGCCCAGGCCGACCTCGACATGGCCGTCGAGATCCTCGTCAACTCCAAGGCCCAGCGCGTCTCCGTGTGCAACTCCGCCGAGACCCTGCTGGTCCACCAGGACATCGCCGACGCCTTCCTGCCCCGCGCCCTCGACGCCCTCGCCGAGGCGGGCGTCACCGTGCACGGCGACGAGCGCGTCCAGGGCTACGCCGACGGGTCCAAGGCCACCGTCGTCCCCGCCACCACGGAGGACTGGGAGACCGAGTACCTCTCGTACGACATCGCCGCCGCCGTGGTCGACTCCCTGGACGCGGCCGTGGCGCACATCCGGCTGTGGTCCTCCGGCCACACCGAGGCCATCGTCACCACCTCCCAGCAGGCCGCCCGCCGCTTCACCCAGCTCGTGGACTCCACCACCGTCGCGGTCAACGCCTCCACCCGGTTCACCGACGGCGGGCAGTTCGGCTTCGGCGCCGAGATCGGCATCTCCACCCAGAAGCTGCACGCGCGCGGCCCGATGGGACTGCCGGAGATGACCTCCACCAAGTACATCGTCACGGGCGACGGCCACGTGCGCTGACTCCTGCCGTCCGGCCCCGCGCGCGGCAACTCGGCGTGCGCGGGGGAGAGTTCCCGCTCTCCCTGCCCAAAACCCCCTCCCCGGTCTACTCTGAAGAGGTGCCGGACGACGTGGGGGGCAAGCCGTTCCAGGACGGCTGGGAGCCCGACGACGACCGCGGGGGTGCGGACGAGGACTTCGCCTCCGTGGTGTTCGACGAGGACTTCGTAAGAGCCGCCGAGATCCATGAACCCAGCGCCGTGGAGCGCCTGCTGGCCGCCGCCCAGGCGCGCGCCGAGGCCGAGGCCGCCCGGGCCCGCTCCGGCGGCGGCGCCACCGACGACGAGCCCTACGAGGACGCGTACGGGAGCGGCTACCGCGGCCCCGACGAGGTGTACGACCCCGACGACGAGGACGAGGACTCGCCGTACGGACGGCACGGCGGCGCCCTGCGCCCCTACCGCCCCAGCGCCCGCTGGCACCGCCCGGTGGCCTGGGTGCTGGCCCTGGTGATGGGCGTCGGCATGGTCGCCCTGGCCTTCAGCGCCGTCTACCGGGGGGCCTCCGGCAACCGCCCGGAGCGCGGGCCCTCACCCGTGCCCACCGTCCCCACCGGCATCGACCGGCCCGCCGGCGCGGCTCCCTCGGCCTCCGCCGAGTACTCCGCCCCGGCCGTCTCCGCGGCGCCCCGCGTCCACTGAGGGGCGCTCCGCGCCCCGTGGGTGTGGAGCCCTGCGTCCAGTGGGTGGTGCTCCGCGTCCATTAGGTGGCGCCCCGTGTCCACTGGGTGGAACCAGGAGCCGGGGTCGGGGCCCAAGTCGCCGGAAGTCGTCCGAAGTTGTCGCGTACCAGCGCGTTTACCGGAGCTTCCGCAGACCTACTCTGAAGGTATGGCAGGGAGTGGCGACCCGCCTGAGGGGACGCCCGAGGGGCACCCCGGCGGTGGTGAGGACGAGTACCGATCCGTCGTCTTCGACGAGTCGTTCGTCCGTGCTGCCCGCCTCCAGGAGTTCTCCGCGCGCGAGCGCATGGGCGAGCACGCGCGGGCGGTGCGCAGCCGCCCGTCCTGGATCGCCCGGCACGGCGCCACCCAGGCCCTGCTGCTGGTCGTCCTGGTCGCCCTCGCCTTCGGCACCGCGATCTACATGGGAGTGCGCACCCCCTACCAGCCGCCGCCCGCCCACCGCGCCGAACCGCTGCGGACCACGCTGATACCCCTGGCCCCGCAGGGGCCCGTCCCCGGCAGCGCCGCGGCCGTCCTCTTCGACCACAGCCCGGCCGCCCAGTTCCGCACCGGCGCCGCGGGCGTCAACCTCCCGGCGGCCCGCCGCACCGACCACTTCTCCGAGAGCCAGGTCGTCACCGCCCTGACCACGGCCAAGGACTACCTGGTCGCCTCCTCGGTCATCCCGGACGTCCTGACCGGCGCCTCCGTCCGCCCCGTCCGGGTGCTCCTCGACCCGGACCTGCTGGACCAGTTCGACCAGAGCGTCGAGGCGCCGTCCGACGACGGCCACCACGCCGCCGCCGGCTGGCTGGTGCGCTTCGACCCGGCCAAGGTGGCCCTCGCCGACCCGGGCGTCCGGGTCCAGGGCACCCTGCGGGTCAGCGAGGCGGGCCCGGACCTGCTCGACGTCGTCTCCGACCACGTCTTCGCCTACGCCCTGCGCCCCACCGCGACCGGCCCCCGACAGGCCGCCGCCTCGCTGTTCACCGTGCGGCGCGAACTGCACTTCCGCTTCGACCGGGACGACCTGCGGATGCACCGGGTCGAACTCCTGACCAGCTTCGTGGAGGCCGGGCCGCAGTCCTGCTCCTCGACCGCGACCGGCGTCCTGAACCCGCTCCTGGCGGGCCGGAGCGCCGCCGCGACCGGCCCGGCGGGCACCGACCCGTACGCCACCGCCCACCCGGCCTCGGCCCTCTGCGGCACCCTCTCCCCGTCCGCCCAGCCGACCCCGGCGGCCTCGGGCACTCCGCCGGCGTCGGGGGCGACGGCGGCCTCGGGCACCCCGGCGGCCTCGGGGCCGGCGGCGGACTGACCTGGTCACCGGGGCCCGGGCTCAGCGGCTGCCGCCCTCCGTTCCCGTTCCCGTACCCGTGCCTTCCCCGTCGTTGTCGTCGCCGCCGGACGGCGGCTGCTTGCCGTTGCCGGCGGTCCCGCCGCCGCTCCCGGTGAACCGGTCGCGCAGGCGCCCGCCCAGGTCACCCGCGCCCCCGGCGATGTCGCCCACGAGCTTCATCAGCGGGTCCTTGCTGCCGCGCACCGATTCCGCGTAGCTGCTGGCGGACTCCCGGAAGGAGTCGGTCACCGAGGTGTCCTTGTCCTCGGAGCGGCGCGGGTAGTGCCCGTCCATGATCCGCTGGTGGTCGCGGCTCTCGGACCACTTCTTCAGCTCGGCCGCCCGCACGGTGGTGAACGGGTGGGAACGCGGCAGCACGTTCAGGATCTTGAGCACCGAGTCGCGCAGGTCGCCCCCGGCCTCGTACTCCTCGGCCTGCTCCAGGAACGCGTCCACGTTCATCTCGTGCAGGTGGTTGCCGCCCGCTATCTTCATCAGGCCCCGCATCGAGGCCTCCAGGTCCTGCCCCACCAGGAGGCCGGCCCGGTCGGCCGAGAGCTCCGACTTGCGGAACCACTCCCGCAGCGCCGTCACGATCGCCATGATCGCCACGTTGCCCAGCGGGATCCACGCCACCTTCAGCGCCAGGCCGGTGAGGAAGAGCAGGATCGTGCGGTACACGGAGTGCCCCGACAGCGCGTGGCCCACCTCGTGGCCCACCACCGCCCGCATCTCCTCCTCGTCCAGCAGCTCCACCAGACCGGTGGTCACCACGATGATCGGCTCGTCCAGGCCGATGCACATCGCGTTGGGCTTGGGGTCCTGCGTCACGTACATCGAGGGGACCTTCTCCAGGTCCAGGATGTAACAGGCGTCCCGCAGCATGTCGTTGAGGTGCGCGAACTGCGTGTCGCCCACCCGCACCGAGTCCGAGAGGAAGAGCAGCCGCAGGCTCCGCTCCGGCAGCAGCCCGCTGAGCGCCTTGAAGACGGAGTCGAAGCCGCTGAGCTTGCGCAGCGCCACCAGCGCCGAGCGGTCCGCCGGGTGTTCGTACGCCCGCGACGAGATGCCCGGGAACCGCCTGCGCTGCCTGCTCGGCACGTGCTCCCGGTCCGCGGCGCCGCTGTTGCCTTCGGTCATGGATGCCCCCTGTTCGTACGAGTCGAAAGTGCCTCGTCCCCCTGACGGACCCCAGCCTAGGCGCTGGGGTTAACGTGTGGCGGGGGCTGTGGATAACCAAGGAGTAGACCCGACATGCCGGACACCGCCACACTTCTCGCCGCCGCTTCCTCCCAGCAGGGACCGGGCGACACGCTCCGCATCGTCCTGCTCTGCTCGATGGTCGGGGCCGCCCTGCTCGCCTGGTTCCTGCTGCGCGGATACCGCGACAAGGACGACAACGACTGAGTCGGCGTGAGCGTGCCCGGACCGCCCGCATACGATGTGCGCGAAGTCTCCGCCCGACTCCCGATCGATAGGTCCTGCTGAAGATGAGCCTCCCCAGCACCGCCGCCAGCCTGGTCACCCTCGCCGAAGGCGCCGAGCACGGCGGCAACCACGAAAGCCTCAGCCCGTACATCACCGGAATCGGCGCCTTCGCGGCGCTCCTGCTGCTGCTGTGGATCACCACCCGCTTCAACCGCGACCGCTGAGCCGGCGACCGCGGAACGGGGCCGGGCCGACGTGCCAGTAGTCTCTGCACGCATGGGAGAGCAGCAAGTGCCTACCGGCCCGAACAGTCCCGGCAGACGCCGGATCGGCGTCATGGGCGGGACGTTCGACCCGGTCCACCACGGACACCTGGTGGCCGCCAGTGAGGTGGCCGCCTTGTTCCACCTCGACGAGGTGGTGTTCGTGCCGACCGGGCAGCCGTGGCAGAAGAGCCACAAGTCGGTGTCCGCGGCCGAGGACCGCTATCTGATGACGGTCATCGCGACCGCGTCCAACCCGCAGTTCTCGGTCAGCCGCATCGACATCGACCGCGGCGGCCCGACGTACACCATCGATACCCTGCGGGACCTGCGCGCGCAGAACGCGGACGCCGACCTCTTCTTCATCACCGGCGCCGACGCCCTCTCGCAGATCCTCACCTGGCGCGACGCGGAGGAGCTGTTCTCGCTCGCGCACTTCATCGGGGTCACCCGCCCCGGCCACGACCTCACGGACGACGGGCTGCCCGAGGGCGGCGTCTCCCTGGTGGAGGTCCCGGCGCTGGCGATCTCCTCCACGGACTGCCGCGCGAGGGTCGTCAAGGGCGACCCGGTCTGGTACCTGGTGCCGGACGGCGTGGTGCGCTACATCGACAAGCGCCAGTTGTACCGCGGCGAATAGGCCACGGAGAGGGGCACCGGTGAACGATCAGCACAATCCGTACGACCCGTACTACCAGCAGCCGCAGATCATCGGCTACGACGAGTACGGTCAGCCGGTCTACCAGCAGGCCCCGCAGCAGGCGCAGCCCCAGCAGCAGGACTACGGCTACGACCCGTACGGCGGGCAGCAGGCGTACGACCCGTACGGGCAGCAGGACCAGCAGCCCCCGCAGCAGGGGTACGGCTACGACCCGTACGGTCAGCAGCCCGTGGCGGACACCGGGCAGCAGCAGGGCTACCAGCAGTTCACCGACACCGGGCAGCAGCCGGGCTACCCCTCGGCGGCCCACCCGGGCGCCTACCAGCAGCAGCCGGCCGACACCGGACAGTTCGGCACCGGACAGTTCCCGCAGCACACTCCGGCGGACACCGGACAGTTCGAGACGGGCCAGTTCGACACCGGCCAGTTCGACACCGGGCAGTGGGGCACCGCCCCGCAGTACTCCGAGCCCCACCCCGGCCACGCGGCGCCCCCGCAGGAGGAGCCCCGGCGCCGCCCCGCCCCCTCGGCCGTCGCCGACCCCGAGGCGGCCGTGCCCGGGCCGCGCCGCCCCGAGGCGGACGGCGAGCCCGACTGCCACACCGAACAGTTCGCGTTCATCGAGGAGCCCGACGAGGACTCCGAGGACGTCATCGACTGGCTGAAGTTCACCGAGAGCCGCTCCGAGCGGCGCGAGGAGGCCAAGCGGCGCGGCCGCAACCGGGTCGTCGCCCTCGTCGTGGTGGCCGCCCTGCTCGTCGTCGGCGGCGTCGGCTACCTCTGGTACGCCGACAAGCTGCCGTTCCTGTCCGGCTCCGACGGCTCCGGCGCGACCACCGCCACGGGCCCCCAGAAGCGCGACACCATCGTCGTCCACCTGCACGACACCAAGAAGGGCGGCACCTCCACGGCCCTCCTGGTGAACAACGCCACCACCAAGCAGGGCACCACCGTGCTGCTGCCCAACGCCCTGGTCGTCGCCGACGACGAGGGCAACGGCACCACCCTGGGCAAGTCCGTCGACGGCGACGGCTCCGCGGGCACCCGCGACTCCGTCGGCGACCTCCTCGGCACCAAGATCGCCGGCACCTGGCGGCTCGACACCCCGTTCCTGGACAACCTGGTCGAGCTGGTCGGCGGCATCGAGGTCAGTACGGACGCCCAGGTCCCCGGCGCCAAGAAGGGCGACGAGCCGCTGGTCGAGAAGGGCGAGGACCAGACCCTCAACGGCCGCGCCGCCGTCGCGTACGCCACCTGGCGCGCCCCGGGCGAGGCCGAGGCCAAGCAGCTGATGCGGTTCGGACAGGTCATGTACGGCGTGCTGCGCAAGCTGTCCAGCGACCCGGCCTCCGCCACGGTCACCGTCGAGTCGCTGCCGCAGGTCTTCGACCCCTCGCTGCCGGCCAAGGACCTGGCGGCCTCCCTCGCCAAGCTCGCCGAGCACGCCAAGGGGGGCGACTACAAGACCGCCCTGCTGCCCGTACGGTCCGACGGCACCCTCACCGACGCGTCCGCGCAGAGCGTCGTCAAGGACGTCCTCGGCGGCGCCGTGAAGTCCCCGGACACCGACGGCACCGTACGCGTGGGCGTGAAGAACGCCACCGGGAACGCGGGAGCCACCGAGTCGGCCCGCATCACCCTGGTCAACGGAGGCTTCACCTTCGTCGACGGCGGGAAGCAGGGCGCCGAGGCGAAGACGGCCGTGCTCTACGCGCAGGAGGCCCAGAAGTCCTCCGCACAGGAGGTCGCCAAGACCCTCGGGCTCCAGGACTCCGCCGTACGCAAGGGCGCCGGCGCCGGGAACACCCAGGTCACGGTCGTCCTGGGCAAGGACTACAAGGTCAAATAGGGGTTCGGGTATTCGTTTGCGGGGCTGTCGGCGGTACGTGAGACCCTTGAGGTGTTCCCGACCGCCGACGAAAGCCTCCTAGTGACCGCCACCGACCGCTCCATCGAGCTCGTGACCACCGCCGCACAGGCGGCTGCCGACCGGCTCGCGCACGACATCATCGCGTACGACGTCAGCGACGTGCTGTCGATCACCGACGCCTTCCTGCTCGCCTCCGCGCCCAACGACCGCCAGGTCAAGTCGATCGTCGACGAGATCGAGGAGCGGCTCCTCAAGGAGCTCGGCGCCAAGCCGGTGCGCCGCGAGGGCGACCGCGACGCCCGCTGGATCCTCCTCGACTACGTCGACATCGTGGTGCACGTCCAGCACAGCGAGGAGCGCGTCTTCTACGCGCTCGAGCGCCTGTGGAAGGACTGCCCCGAGATCGGCCTGCCCGAGGACGCCAAGAAGACCCGCGGCAAGGCCGCCGAGCACGCCGCGCTGACCGGGGCCGACGAGCCGGGTGGTGAGCTCAGCTGAGCGCCGCCGGCGGCCGCCGCGTCGTCCTGTGGCGCCACGGCCAGACGTCGTGGAACCTGGAGCGCCGCTTCCAGGGCTCCACGGACATCGAGCTGACCGAGGCCGGCGTCGCCCAGGCACGCCGCGCCGCCCGGCTGCTCGCCTCGCTCGAGCCGGACGCGATCGTCGCGTCCGACCTGAGGCGGGCGGCGGCCACGGCCGCCGAGCTGGCCGCGATCACGGACCTGCAGATCACCTACGACGCCGGGCTGCGCGAGACGTACGCGGGCGAGTGGCAGGGCCTGACCCACGAGGAGATCGTCTCCCGCTACGGCGAGCAGTACGCCGCCTGGAAGCGCGGTGAGCCCGTCCGCAGGGGCGGCGGCGAGCTGGAGACCGAGGTGGCCGACCGCGCCGCTCCGGTCGTCCTGGCGCACCTGGAGAAGCTGCCCGACCACGGCACCCTGGTCGTCGTCAGCCACGGCGGCACGATCCGTACGACCATCGGCCGGCTGCTCGGCCTGGAATCGCACCACTGGGAGAGCCTGGGCGGGCTCTCCAACTGCTGCTGGTCGGTGCTCGGCGAGGGCGCGCGCGGCTGGCGGCTCCTGGAGCACAACGCGGGCACGCTGCCCGAACCGGTCCTCGGCGACGACGACTGAGGCCCGTGGAACCGGCCCGGGAGCCCCCGCGAGGGCCCCGGGACCCCGGATTTCACTTTCCGGCAGGTCGCAGGCTAGTGTTCTCTATGTCGCCGCGAGGGAAACCGGACGGAAGACGGCAAGCAAGGGGCTATAGCTCAGTTGGTAGAGCGCCTGCATGGCATGCAGGAGGTCAGGAGTTCAATTCTCCTTAGCTCCACAGTCCGGAAGATCCCGTCCCCACCAGGGGGCGGGATCTTCCGCTTTCCCCTCCCACCATCCCTTTCGTCCGTGGACGGCGGGTGCGTACCAGGTGCGTACCGGCTGCGGAGACGGCACTGACGACCGTGCGGTGCCGTGGCAGAATCGGACGGCCGGAGGGGGACGACGGCCCGGGACGGGAGGGAGCGCCAGATGGCCGCAAGCAGCTTCGAGGGGGCGGGCCTCCCATGCGCCTCGGCGAGGGCGGGAGCCCGGTCCGGCCGCCTCGCGTGCTGCTCGTCCCACGTCGTCCGAGTGCCCGTCGACCACGGCGGGGCGTCCTTCGCGTGTACCGCCCGCGGCCACAGCTGGAGCTGAGTGATGGGTGCGCACAGGCGGAAATGCGACTGGTGCGGCAGCGGTACGCCGATTGTCCGCGACATGGACCCGATCAATCCCGAGTTCCAGTACTGGTGCGAGGAGTGCGCGCGGGCGCTGATCATAAAGGGCGACCCGATCGAGACGTACCGCGAGCTGGAGGGCGAACCGATCTACGGGCGGCTGCTCGACGAGCACTGCGCCCTCAAGCGGTTCTACTCGTTCGCCACGGCCTGAAGCCGCCCCGGGTCCCGTCCCTGGACCCCCTGGGCCGGTGCCTGGGTGCGCCACAACTTGGCCAACAGGACGGCGGCGGCCAGGACGTAGACCCCTGACGCCAGCATCTGCCAGCCGTTCTGGTGCAGTTCGAGCCGCGCCCCGTGGGTGTGCGGCACCCACCACAGTGCGAACGAGCCGAAGGCGAAGGCCAGTCCGGCGGCCCACTTCCAGCCCGCCCGCTCCTTGAGCAGCAGTAGCGCGGGCACGCACCACACCCAGTGGTGCGACCACGAGATGGGGCTCACGAGCAGCGCCGTCACCGCGCACGCCACCACTCCCAGGGCCACGTCCCCGCGCGCCCCCGCCCGTACGGCCAGTGCGAGGCCCGCCGCCCCGGCGAGCACGGCCACCAGCAGCCACCACAGGCCCGGGTCTTCGGTGTGCAGCAGCCGCGCGAGCACCCCGCGCAGCGACTGGTTGGCGGTCTCCTCCGCCTTTCCGACCCGTCCGGCCTGGAACATCACCTCGGTCCAGAAGCGGTGCGAGTCGCGGGGCAGTGCGAGCGCCCCGACCGCCGTCGCCGCCAGGAAGGTGCCGATCGCCGTCAGGGACTGCCGCAGCCACGGACCCGCGTCCTTGCCGCCCCGCGCGCGCACCACCGCGACGACGAGGGTGAACACCACGAACAGTGCCGGGGTCAGTTTGACCGCCGCCGCGAGACCCGTACCGACGCCCGCCCAGCGGCTGCCGGGCCGCCGTGTGAAGTCCCACAGCACCGCGACCGCGAGGAGGAGGTTGATCTGTCCGTACCGCAGCGTCGTCCACACCGGCTCGCACCACACCAGCACCGCCGAGACCCACAGCACCGTCTCCGGCCGGTTCAGCCAGTCGTCCGCCGGACGGTCACGTCCCACCAGGCGCAGTGACAGCCGTACCAGCGCCACCAGCAGTAGCAGGTTGCCCGCCGTCGCCAGCGTCCGCAGCAGCGGTACGTCGGGCAGGGTGAGCGGTATGAACAGCAGGGACGCGAACGGCGGGTAGGTGTTCGGGAGGTTGGACTCCGTCGCGATCATGTCGTACAGCTCCCGGCCGGCCAGCGCCGTCGCGCCCTCCGCCCGGTAGACCCTCAGGTCGACCATCGACACGTGGGCCGCGCGCTGCGCCCACCAGAAGAGTGCGAAGGAGAGCAGACAGGTCGCGGCGGCGGCCAGCGGCAGGCGGCGGGCGCGGACGGGTGCGGTCACGGTCGCGGTCACGGGGTGGACGGTACCCGGCCGGGGAGGGATGGCACCTGCCCGCCGGACGGGGGCCGGAAACCGATTTGGTGATGTGAGGGGGTGACCGTGTAATGTTCTGTCTGTCGCCGCGGGGAAAACCAAGCGGAAGACAGCAAGCAAGGGGCTATAGCTCAGTTGGTAGAGCGCCTGCATGGCATGCAGGAGGTCAGGAGTTCAATTCTCCTTAGCTCCACAGGAAAAGCGGCCCGTCCGATCAGGACGGGCCGCTTTGTCGTGTGGCCCCGTGCGCTCAACCCCGGCCGCTGCCCAGGGCCTTGCGGGACGGCGCGGGCAGGGCGGGCCGCTCCTCGTACGCCTGCTCCAGGCGCAGCGCGAGGGCCGGGCAGCGCCGTACAGCCCGCTGGGCGCGCGGGCGCAGGTGCACCGGCACCGAGGCGTCGGCGAGCGCCGGGTAGCCGTCGGGGCCCATCCTGATCAGCTCCGGCACCAGGTCGGCGCAGAGCCCGTGGCCCTGGCACAGCGTCCAGTCCACCGCCAGCCGCTCGCCGCTCGGCACCGACTCCTCCAGGTCCTGGTAGCCCGGCGCGGGCAGCGGCAGCACCCCGGTCACCGGGCGGCCGCAGCCGTCGCCCAGGACGTGCGCGGCCAGGTCGTCGGTGAACGCGCCCAGCGTCGACGCGAAGAACCGCGCCGATCCGTCGGGGTGCTTGCACGCCCCCCGGCCCTTCACGGCCTGCGTCACCTCGCGCAGGGCCTCCAGGGCCGCGGGTCCGCCGCCGTTCAGCAGGTCCGAGAGGCCGCCCGCGGCGGCGGGCAGGCCGAGCCGGCAGGGGCCGCACTGTCCGGCCGTCTCGGCGGCCAGCCACTGGGCGACCCGCAGTGATTCGCCCAGGGGGCAGGTCTCGTGGCCGAGCGGAAGGATCGCGCCCGCGCCCAGCGCGCCGCCCACGGCCGCCAGGGACGCCCGTGAGACCACGGCGTCGTGCACGGCGGCGGCGCCGATCCAGTTGCCGTGGTAGCCGCCGGTGAGGACGCCCTGGGGCTCCGCCGGAGCGCCCGCCAGCTGCAGTACGTACCGCAGCGGGACGCCCGTCGGGACCTCCACGACCATGGGGCGCGCGACCGCCCCGGACAGGGTCAGCAGCACCGTGCCCGGCTCGGTGTCCAGGCCGGTGTGCGCGTAGCGGCGGGGGCCGATCCGGGCGGCGACGGCCAGCTGCGCGAACGTCTCGGTGTTCGACAACAGGGTGGGCGCCCCGCCCACCCCCGACTCCGCGGCCCGTACCCGGCGTCCGGGCGGCAGCGCGGGTCCGCCCCCGGCCGCGCGGATCACCGCCGACGCCTCTCCGGAGACCATCCGCTCCGGGGTGCGCACCACGCGTGCGCGCAGGCGTTGTCCGCGCCGGTCCGACAGACCGCGCTCGGCGAGCGCGGCCCGGACGGACACCTCGGTGGAGTTGCGGGTGACGGCCACCACCAGGGTGCGCGCCCCGAGTGCCTCGGCGGCCAGCAGGGCGCCGTCCAGGACGAGGTGGGGGGCGCGGTTGAGCAGCACGGTGTCCTTGCGGCAGGCGGGCTCGCCCTCGCTGCCGTTGACGACGACCACGGGCCGTACCCCGCGCCGCACGGTCGCCTTGGCGACCGCCCGCAGCTTGCGGGCGAAGGGGAAGCCGGCGCCGCCGCGCCCGCACAGGTTGACCGCCTCGCACAGCGCCGCCAGGCGCTCCCCGTCCACGGGCTCCAGGGGGCCGTGGACCTTGAGGTGCATCGGCAGGTCGAGCCGGTCCACCAGGTCGAAGCCCTGGGTGAGCTGGGGGAGTCCGACGACGCGGACCTCGGGGACGTCGGGGAGGGGTGCGTTCACGGGCGCTCTCCTGCCGGGGGGTTCCACGGCTCGCCGGCCGGCGGGCGCGCGTACGAGGGGGACTGCGCGGGCGGCAGCGGTGACGGGGTGGGCCAGTGGCCCGCCCGGTGCGCGGGCCCGGGGACGACGGGCAGTTCCTCGGTCATGGGCACCCGTTCGGCCAGCGGCGCCTCCTGGGGGTCCTGGGGGCCGGGCGGCGGGTAGGGGGCGGCGGTCCCGCCCAGTGACACGGCGCGGTAGGCGGCGGAGAAGCCGGAGGGCCCCGGCGCGGGTCCGCGGTACGGGACGCCGGCGTCCGGCCGTGGAGGCGCGACCGGGGGCAGCGCGGTCCCGCGGCCCTGCCCCACGGGCGGCGCCAGGGGGCGCGAGGGCGGCACCGGGTCCGGCTCGGGGCGGCGCTGGGCGGGGATGACGCCCGACAGGCCCTGCGGGGCCCCTGCGAGCGGCTCCGCGGCCTCCGGCGGCGTCGGGGGCCCCTGGGGGCCCGGGGCGGCCAGGGCGGCGATCCGGGCCGCCACGCGGCGCTTCAGCGGGGGCGGCAGCAGCCGCAGGGAGACGGCGCCGGCCACCCCGGCCAGCGCCAGGCAGTACAGGGCCACCACCCAGCCCGCCGGGGGGCGCCCCGCGTACAGGCCGTGCACCAGGGCGGCGCACCAGGCGGGGTAGGCGAGCATGTGCAGCGGCCGCCAGCGCGCGGCGATCCGGCCGCGTCCCGCCAGGGCGCTGCGCAGCGCCCCGGTCGTGGCCGCGACGACCATCAGCAGCCCGGCCAGCGACCCGAGGCCGATCAGGCCCGCGGCGCCGTCCACGCCGAGGCCGAACGGCACCAGGGCGCCCAGCGGACGCACGTGCCCGAGCGAGACCTTCACGGTGCCGTGCAGCAGCAGGAAGCCCAGCGAGGCGACGGCGGTGGCGCGGTGCACGGCCTGGGCGAGCAGCCGGTGCCGGGTGGACAGGAACAGCCGGTCGGTGGCGAGCAGTCCCCAGCCGACCGAGGCGGTCAGCGCGACCAGGGACAGCACCCCGGTGGTGAAGTCGAGGGCGGCACGGAAGCGGTCACCGCCCCCGATCGCGACCAGGGGTATGAGCAGGACCGCCGCGACGGTCAGCCCGCCCCGTAACGGTCCGCTCCAGGTGCGGTCCAGAGCGGGCGAGGAGCGGATCTTGCGATGAGGGTTCATGGGTGCGACTCCGAATGGTGCGGACGATCGGTCCCCGTGTTGCGGCATGCTAAGTGGCGCCATACCGGTCGGTACGGGGTTTGCGCGTTTACGGAGCGCGGGTCCGGCGGAACGCTCCCGCTGTTGCCCCGGATAAGGGGGATACGCGGGGTAACCCATGGGGCGTTCAGGCCCTCCCGGAAGCTCGATGCGGCCCTCAGGGGCCCTGCGGTACCCTGACGCCATGCGTGCCGTACGCCTTCTGCTTAGCGAGCCGCGCTGATCAGTCCCGACGGGTCCGGAAACCCGGTCGGAATCGGCGCGGCGTCCCCTCCTGTGCGAGGGGCTTTTTCGTTTCCGAATTCGCAGGCAGAGACGACCGATGGAGCTTCAAGGGATCATGAGCGAGACGAATTCCGCCGCCGCAGAGACGGCAGCCCCGCACCGCTACACGGCGGCCATGGCCGCCGACATCGAGGCACGCTGGCAGGACTTCTGGGACGCCGAGGGCACCTACGAGGCGCCCAATCCCACCGGTGACCTGGCCGGTGACCCCGCCGTGGTCGCCCGCCCCAAGAAGTTCATCATGGACATGTTCCCCTACCCCTCGGGCGCCGGCCTGCACGTCGGCCACCCGCTGGGCTACATCGCCACGGACGTCTACGCCCGCCACGCACGCATGAGCGGCCACAACGTCCTGCACACCCTGGGCTTCGACGCCTTCGGCCTGCCCGCCGAGCAGTACGCGGTGCAGACCGGCACGCACCCGCGCGTGTCCACCGAGGCCAACATGGAGAACATGAAGGCCCAGCTGCGCCGGCTGGGCCTGGGGCACGACAAGCGCCGCTCCTTCGCCACGATCGACCCGGACTACTACAAGTGGACCCAGTGGATCTTCCTGCAGATCTTCGACTCCTGGTACGACACCGAGGCGGACAGGGCCCGTCCCATCGCCGAACTGGTCGCCCAGTTCGAGAGCGGTGAGCGGCCCGTCCCCACCGCCGACGGCTCCACGCGCGCGTGGAGCGACCTGAGCGCCACCGAGCGCGCCGACGCCCTGGGCGAGTACCGCCTGGCGTACGCCTCCGACGCCCCGGTCAACTGGTGTCCCGGCCTGGGCACCGTCCTGGCCAACGAGGAGGTCACCGCCGACGGCCGCTCCGAGCGCGGCAACTACCCGGTCTTCAAGGCCAAGCTGCGCCAGTGGAACATGCGCATCACCGCCTGCGCGGACCGCCTGCTGGAGGACCTGGACGCGCTGGACTGGCCCGAGGCCATCAAGCTGCAGCAGCGCAACTGGATCGGCCGCTCCGAGGGCGCCCGCGTCGACTTCCGGGTCGGCGACGACGCCATCACCGTCTTCACCACCCGCCAGGACACCCTGTTCGGCGCCACCTACATGGTCCTGGCGCCCGAGCACGACCTGGTCGAGAAGCTCGTCCCCGCCGCCTGGCCCGAGGGCACCCACGACGTGTGGACCGGCGGTCACGCCACCCCGTCCGAGGCCGTCGACGCCTACCGCAAGCAGGCCGCCTCCAAGTCCGACGTGGAGCGCCAGGCCGACGCCAAGGAGAAGACCGGCGTCTTCACCGGCGCGTACGCGACCAACCCGGTCAGCGGCGAGCAGGTGCCCGTCTTCATCGCCGACTACGTGCTGATGGGCTACGGCACCGGCGCGATCATGGCCGTCCCGGCGCACGACACCCGCGACTTCGCCTTCGCCCGCGCCTTCGAGCTGCCGATGCGCTGCGTCGTCGAGCCCTCCGACGACCGCGGCACCGACCCGGCCGCCTGGGACGACGCCTTCGGCTCCTACGAGGCCAAGCTGGTCAACTCCGCCAACGCCGAGGTCTCCCTGGACGGCCTGGGCGTCGTCGAGGCCAAGGCCGTCATCACCGACTGGCTGCGCGAGCGCGGCATCGGCGAGGGCACCGTCAACTTCCGCCTGCGCGACTGGCTGTTCAGCCGCCAGCGCTACTGGGGCGAGCCCTTCCCGATCGTCTACGACGAGGACGGCATCGCCCACGCCCTGCCCGAGTCCATGCTGCCGCTGGAGCTGCCGGAGGTCGACGACTACTCGCCGCGCACCTTCGACCCGGACGACGCCGACACCAAGCCCGAGCCGCCGCTGTCCCGCAACGACGACTGGGTCAACGTCACCCTGGACCTGGGCGACGGCCCGCGCGCGTACCGCCGCGAGACCAACACCATGCCCAACTGGGCCGGGTCCTGCTGGTACGAGCTGCGCTACCTGGACCCGCACAACGCCGAGAAGCTGGTCGACCCCGCCGTCGAGCAGTACTGGATGGGCCCGCGCGAGGGCATGCCCACCGGTGGCGTCGACCTGTACGTCGGCGGCGCCGAGCACGCCGTACTGCACCTGCTGTACGCGCGCTTCTGGTCCAAGGTGCTGTTCGACCTGGGCCACGTGTCCTCGGCCGAGCCGTTCCACAAGCTGTACAACCAGGGCATGATCCAGGCCTTCGTCTACCGCGACGCCCGCGGCATCGCGGTGCCCGCCGCCGAGGTCGAGGAGCGCGACGGCGCGTTCTACTACCAGGGCGAGAAGGTCAGCCGCGTCCTGGGCAAGATGGGCAAGTCCCTGAAGAACGCGGTCACCCCCGACGAGATCTGCTCCGAGTACGGCGCGGACACCCTGCGCCTGTACGAGATGGCCATGGGCCCCCTGGACGTCTCCCGTCCCTGGGACACGCGCGCGGTGGTCGGCCAGTACCGCCTGCTGCAGCGCCTGTGGCGCAACGTCGTCGACGAGGCGACCGGTGAGGCCACCGTCGTCGACGCCGCGCCCGACGAGGACAGCCTGCGCGCCCTGCACAAGGCCATCGAAGGCGTCTCGCAGGACATGGCGGCCATGCGCTTCAACACCGCCATCGCCAAGGTCACCGAGCTGAACAACCACCTGACCAAGTCCGGCGGTGCCATCTCCCGGAGCGTCGCCGAGCAGCTGGTCCTGCTGGTCGCCCCGCTGGCCCCGCACATCGCCGAGGAGCTGTGGCGCAAGCTGGGCCGCACCGGCTCCGTCGTCCACCAGGACTTCCCGGTCGCCGACCCGGCGTACGTCGTCGACGAGACCGTCACCTGCGTCGTGCAGATCAAGGGCAAGGTCAAGGCCCGCCTGGAGGTCTCGCCCTCCATCGGCGACCAGGACCTGGAAGCCCTGGCCCTGGCCGACGAGGGCGTCGTCGCGGCCCTGGGCGGCGCCGCCGTGCGCAAGGTCATCGTGCGCGCGCCGAAGCTGGTCAACATCGTCACCGGCTGACCACGTACCGGCAGGTGAGGGCCCCGGGGGCGGCGACGCCCCCGGGACTCGGGGTTTCCCCTACGGGCAGGTTGGGGGTTCCGCTGGAACCCTCCGCCTGCCCGCTCCGTTTACCTTGGAAGAACCACCCGGCGCACAGCCACCCGATCCGAGGGGACGTCCATGGAAGCCGCGATCCTGATACTGGCGCTGCTCTTCGTCGCCTTCGTAGCCGTCGGCGCCTACGTCACGGTCAAGGTGGTCGGAGCCGCCAAGCGCGGCGTGGAGCGCACCGTCACCCAGGCCAGGCGCACGGTCGAGGACACCACCCTGCGGGCCAGGAGCCTGGGCCAGGGCGGCGTCGCAGGGGAGCTGGCCCAGCTGCGCCTGGCCCTGCGCACGTCCATGCGCGCCACCCAGGAAGCGCTCCACGCGGGCGCCGTCGAGGACGAGTCCCTGCGCGAGTCCCTGGCCCTCTTCCAGCGCCTCAGCGCCCACGGGCACGAGCTCGACGACGACCTCAAGCGCCTGGAGCGGGAGCCGGACCGCGCCCAGGTCGCCGCCCAGCTGGACGACCTGCGCGAGCGCACCCAGCGCATCACGCACTCCGCGGACGCCCTGCGCTGGGCCGCCCGCGACCGGGCCCGCAAGTTCGCCTCCGACGACCTCACCACCCTGAGCGCCGAGATCGAGGTCGAGGCGGGCGCCCTGCGCCACTGGACGGACCCCGAGCCCTCCTGGGCCCCCGCCGAACCCGACGCCTCCCCGGCTCCTGCCGCGGCGCCCCGGCAGGAGCCCGTCCGCCCGCAGGAGCCCACCGTCCCCCAGGCGATCACCGCACGCGACCCCCGCCAGGAGACCGCCTACCCCTGGCAGAAGACGACCCGCCCCGAGACCACCAACTGACCGGCGAGGGCGTCGCCCGGGTGACGCGGGACGGCCGGAACCGATCACTCGGACGGTACGCCGCAGGGGCCGGGCTGCCGACCGGCGGCATCGCCGGGTAACCTCCCGCTCATGTCCCGCCATGTCGCGATCGTCACTGATTCAACGGCCTACCTGCCGCCGCGGATGATGGAGCGGCACGGCATCACCTCGGTGCCGCTGACCGTCGTACTGGGCGACCAGGTCCTCGAAGAGGGCAACGAGATCTCCGCCCGCTCCCTGGCCCAGGCCCTGCAGAAGCGGCGCTCGGTCACCACCTCCCGGCCCAGCCCCGAGGTGTTCGCCCAGGCCTACCGCGCCGCCGCCGAGGCCGGCGCCACCGGGATCGTCTCGCTCCACCTGTCCTCCGAGCTCTCCGGCACGCACGACGCCGCCGCCCTCGCGGCCAAGGACGCCCCCGTGCCCGTACGCGTCGTGGACACCGGGATGGTCGCCATGGCGCTCGGCTTCTGCGCCCTGGCCGCCGCCGAGGCGGCCGAGGCCGGCGGCACCCTGGACGAGGCCGTCGCCGCCGCCGAGAAGCGGGCCTCCGGCACCTCGGCGTACTTCTACGTCGACACCCTCGACTACCTGCGCCGCGGAGGCCGCATCGGAACCGCCCAGGCGCTCCTCGGCTCCGCGCTCGCCGTGAAGCCGCTGCTGGAGCTGGAAGGCGGGCGCATCGAGCTGCGGGAGAAGGTGCGCACCGCGTCCAAGGCCATCGCCCGGCTCGAGGAGATCGTCGCCGAGCGGGCCGGAACCAGCCACGTGGACATCGCGGTGCACCACCTCGCCGCTCCCGAGCGCGCCGCCGCACTGGCGGACCGGCTGCGGGAGAAGGTGCCGGGGCTTGAGGACCTGCACGTCAGCGAGGTGGGCGCGGTGATCGGGGCGCACACGGGGCCGGGGCTGCTGGGGGCCGTGGTCTCGGCGAGGTGAGCGGGGGCGCCGCTGCGTGAGGCGCGCTCTGACGTGGGGCGCCGTCGCTCAGGGGAGGGGCGCGCTTCTGCTGGGCGGAGCGCCGCTGCTTCAGGGGGCGGTCACTCGGACGGGTGACCGAGTTTTCCACAAGACGCCGGTTATCCACGGAAATTGAGGCGTCTCAGCGGATTCGGACGGGTGTGCCTACCGTCTTGTCCATGGTCACTTCCTCGTCTTCGCGTCCTCGTTCCGGCTCCGTCCCCGATCCTTCCTCCGGCCCTGCCCCGGGCTCGGTCCCAGCCCTGGTTCCGAGTCAGGTCCCGGCTCCGGTCCCGGGTCAGGTCCCGGCTCCGGACCTCGTGGGAGCTTCTCCTCCTGGCCCCTCCGCGCGCAGGGTCCGTGGCGGGCGCGCGGGCAGTGGGCCCGGCCGCGGACCCGGATCCGACGGTCGCGGTCGCGGGGCCGCGCGGGCGCGGGCGGTGGCGGCCGCCCGGCGGCGGGCCGACGCGCTGTTCGCGGACGCCCCGCTCCCGAGCACCCACCCACCGCCCGCGCCTCCACCCGCACCCACGCCCCCACCACCTCAGCCCCCGCCAACTGCCGTTCCTCCTACCGCGCTTGCTCCGTCCCCGTCCCCGTCCCCGGACCGGCGGGAGCGGCTGCGGCTCGCGTTAAGGGAACGGCTCCCGGTGTGGGTGCAACTGCGGTGCGGACTGGAACCGAGGAGCCTGGCGGCGCTCGCGGTGGTCCTGGTCGTGGCGACGGTCCTGGCCGTGCAGTACTTCCGCGCAGGCAGCCCGGAGGGCGTGCGGGCCCCGGAGGTGGTGCGGCAGGCGGCGGTCGCGTCCTCGCCGGACGCCTCGCGCAGGACGGCACCTCCCGCCGGCTCGCGCCCGGGAGGCCCGCCGTCCCCGGCGGGGAGCGCCGCCGGGTTCGTCGTGGTCGACGTGGCGGGGAAGGTGCGCAGGCCCGGGGTGCTGCGACTGCCGGCGGGGGCACGGGTCGCCGACGCGCTGAGAGCGGCCGGGGGCGCCCGGCCCGGCGCCGACCTGGCGAGCCTCAACCGCGCCCGGGTCCTGACGGACGGCGAGCAGGTCGCGGTGGACGTCCCCGGAGCACCCCAGCCGGTAGCGGCAGGAGGCGGTACGGGGACGGGCACGGGCGGAGGGCAGCCGGGCGGGCCGCTGAGCCTCAACTCGGCGACCGCGGAGCAGCTCGACACCCTGCCCGGCGTGGGCCCGGTCCTCGCGCGGCACATCGTGGACTACCGCACCGAGCACGGCGGGTTCCGGTCGGTCGAGGAGTTGCGCGAGGTCAACGGAATCGGCGAGCGCAGGTTCGCCGACCTCCGGGAGCAGGTGCGGCCATGACCCGCCCAGCGGTCCACCTCGCCTCCGGCCGGACCCTCGGGGCCAGTGACCCCCGCCAGGAGGCACCGGTCGATCTCCGGCTCGTCCCGCCCGCCCTGGCGGCCTGGATCGCCGCCGCCCTCGCGGTGGGGGCGCCGGGGCGCTGGACGGCGATCGGGGTGGGGGCGCTGGCCGTGGCGGGCGCGCTGTTGCTCGGGGCGGCCGTGGCGGCTTCCGGGGCGACGAGCACGGGGGCGTGGCGGTTGCGGACGTGGTGGCTCCGGACCGGGCGCGGGTGTCCGGGAGCGGGGCGGTCGCGGGCCGAGGGCGGACCGGGTCCGGGGGCGCGGTGGCGGGTCAACGCGACGGCCGGGGCCGGGGTGTTGCTGTGCGCCGCGGCCGGGGCGGCCTCGGCGGGGCTGCACGCTGCCGACGTGCGGCGGGGACCGCTGCCCGAGCTGGCCGGGGAGCACGCGCGGGTCACTGCCGAGGTGACGGTCACCTCCGACCCGCGGCCGGTGCGCCCCCGGGTGAGCGGGGACCACATGGCGCCCGACGCGGTGGTGCTGGAGGCCGAGGCGACCCGGGTGGAACGGCCCGGGCGGGGCGAGGCGGTCGGCGGTACGCGGACGCCGGTGCTGGTGATCGTCGCGCCGGGATCGCCCGGAGACACGGCGAAGTGGCGGGGGCTGCTGCCCTCGACCCGGCTGAGGGTCACCGCCAGGGCGGTGCCGCCCCGGGACGAGGGCGACCCGCTGGCGGCCGTCCTCCAGGTGAGCGGGGCCAGGCCCCCCGTGGTGACCGGCGGGCCGACGTCCGTACAGCGCACGGCGGGTGCGCTGAGGGCGGGGCTGCGGCGGGCCGCCGAGGGGCTGGCGCCCGACGCGCGGGCGCTGCTGCCCGGACTCGTGGTCGGGGACACCTCCGGGATCCCGCCCGATCTGCGGGCCGCCTTCGAGGCGACCGACCTCTCCCACCTGACGGCCGTCTCCGGGAGCAACCTGACCGTCGTGCTGCTCCTGCTCATCGGCCCGCCGGGGGCGGCGCTCAGGGCGGAACGCGGCGGGCTCGCGCCCCGGTTGGGCATCCCGCTGCGGGCGACGGCGGTGCTCGGCGGAGGACTCACCCTGGCGTTCGTGGTGGTGTGCAGACCGGACCCGAGCGTCCTGAGGGCCGCGGCGTGCGGGGCGGTGGCGCTCCTCGCCATCGCGACCGGGCGGCGGCGCTCGCTGCTCCCGGCGCTGGCGGCGGCGGTGCTCGGCCTGGTGCTGTACGACCCGTGGCTGGCCAGGAGCTACGGGTTCCTGCTCTCGGTGCTGGCCACCGGGGCGCTGCTCACGGTCGCCCCGCGCTGGAGTGCGGCGCTGCGGCGGTGTGGGGTGCCGGCCAGGGCGGCGGAGGCGCTGGGCGCCGCGATGGCGGCCCAGGTGGTGTGCGCGCCGGTGGTGGTGGTGTTCACGGCCCGGGTCGGCCTGGTGGCGGTGCCCTGCAACCTGCTGGCGGAGCTGGCCGTGGCCCCGGCCACCGTGCTCGGGTTCGCCGCGCTCGCCGCGGCGCCCCTGGCGATGCCGGTGGCCGAGGTGCTGGCGCGGTGCGCGGGCTGGCCGGCCGGGTGGATCGCCTCCGTGGCCAGGGCGGGGGCCGCGCTGCCCGGTGCGGAGATCGGCTGGGTGGGCGGCTGGTGGGGCGCGGCGCTGCTGGCCGGTGCGACCCTCCTCGTCCTCCTGCTCCTGGTGGCCCGCGGGCCACGACGGCGGCCCTGGGTGGTGGCCGGGTGCGCGGTGCTGCTGATGCTGGCGGTGGTGCGGCCCGCGCCGTTGCCCCGGGTGCTCACCGGGTGGCCGCCGCCCGGCTGGGTGTTCGCGATGTGCGACGTGGGCCAGGGGGACGCGACGGTCCTGGCCGCCGGGGACGGCACGGCGGTGGTGGTGGACGCCGGGCCCGACCCGGCGGCGGCCGACCGGTGCCTGCGCGAACTGGGGGTCGACCGGGTGGCGCTGCTGCTCCTGACCCACTTCCACGCCGACCACGTAGCGGGCCTGCCGGGGGTGTTGCGGGGGAGGAGCGTGGGCGTGATCGAGGTGACGCCCTTCGAGGAGCCGCCCGGGCAGGTGGAGTTCGTCCGCAGGGCGGCGGCCGGAGCCCGGGTGCCGGTGGTGCGGGCGGGGGCGGGGGAGGTGCGCAGGACCGGGCGGCTCGCCTGGGAGGTGCTCTGGCCGGGGGCGTTCGGGGCCGAAGGACCCAACGACGCGAGCGTGGCGCTGCTGGTGCGGGTGGTGGACGGGCCGGTCCTGCTGCTCCTGGGCGACCTGGAGCCGAGGGCGCAGGAGGGGCTGCTGCGGGCGTACCCGGGGCTGCCGGCGGTGGACGTGCTGAAGGTCGCGCACCACGGTTCGGCGCACCAGGAACCGGAGTTGCTGCGCCGGGTCCGGCCGAGGCTGGCCCTGGTGTCGGCGGGGCGCGACAACCCGTACGGCCATCCGTCGCCCCGCACGCTGGGCGCGCTGGAGGCGGGCGGGGCGGTGGTGCTCCGTACCGACCGGGACGGGACGATCGCGGTCACGGGGAAGGGAGGGAGGGGCGGGGACCTGAGGGCGGTGCCGGAGCCGTGAGGGCCACGGGAGGCGCTGGTGGCGGTGATGGCGATGGCGGTGGCGGCGTAGGACCAATGGCGCATGGTGGCCGGGGAGGGGCGGGGACAGACTGGGCTGATGCCGACCGTGACGACGCCCGACGGGGACCACGCCCCGACGGCCTCCGCCTCCACCGAGGACCGAACCGCCGACCGCAGTGCCGATCGCGCCTCCGGCCCCGCTCCCGCCCTCACCGGTGCCCAGGCCGACGCGTATCTGCGGCGGATCGGGGCGGAGGGGGTGTCCGTCGGGTGGGGGACGGGGGAGGGGCTGCGGGAGCTGCACCTGCGGCACTTGCGGTCCGTACCGTTCGAGAACCTCTCGCTGCACCTCGGGGAGGACGTGGTCCTGGCGGAGCAGGCGCTGTTCGACAAGGTGGTGGGAGCGCGGCGCGGCGGGTTCTGCTACGAACTCAACGGGCTGTTCGCCGCGTTGCTGAGGACGCTCGGCTACCGGGTGGACCTGTTGGAGGCGCGGTGCTTCCGGGAGGACGGCGGGCTCTCGATCCCGTACGACCACATGGTGCTCAGGGTGGTCGACGAGGAGGGGCGGAGCCGGCTGGCCGACGTCGGGTTCGGGGACCACTCCCAGCTGCCGCTGGAGCTGGGCGAGCGGGGCGAACAGGCCGATCCCGGCGGGGTGTTCCGGATCGTCGAGGCGCCCGAGGGGGACCTGGACGTCGTGCGGGACGGCACGCCGCAGTACCGGGTGGACCCGCGGCCCCGGGCGCTGGGGGACTTCGAGGTGGGGTCCTGGTACCAGCGGACCTCGCCCGCCTCGCACTTCACCCGGTCCCTGGTCTGTTCGCGGCTCACCGAGGAGGGGCGGGTCACGCTCAGGGGCGCCAAGCTCATCGTGACCGACTGCGGGGGCCGGCGGGAGCGGTGGCTTTCGGGGGAGGAGGAGGTCCTGGCCGCCTACCGGGACCTCTTCGGAGTGGAGTTGGACCGGTTGCCGCACGATCCGGCCGCCGGTCAGGACGCCTCCCCGGCGGGCTAATGGCTCAAAAAGGACCCTTGGGGAGTCAAGCGGCTCTTGCGGACCCTTGGTAACAGGTGACTCTGTTTGCCCCGAACACCTCAACAGTGATCGAATGCCTCTTCGTCAGAAGGCCGCCCACCCCGACGTCCACGTGTCGTCCTGCCGCGTGCGGCCCTTGGGGAAGTGAATCGCACGGGGGTGCGTGAGGAATGTTCAGCCGTTGGTTTGGCGGGCGCGCGACCGGAGCCGGACAGCGCGGCAACCCGCTCGCGGGGCTGCCCGTGCCGGCGTCGGCGGGCGTGCTCAGCTGCCGTGTCCTGGACCCGGTCAGCGAGCCGGTCCGGCAGGCGGAGTACGTGGTCAGCGACACCGCGGGGCGCAGGGTGCTGGGCGGGGAGACCGACCCGTACGGCAGCGTGCTCGCGACCGTTCCGGCGGGCGAGTACCGGCTCGCGGTGACCTCCGAGGGGTACACGCCCTTCCACGGCAACGCCACCGTCGCCGAGGGCGGCCACTCCGGCCTCGGCGACGTGACGCTGCAGATCGCCGCGCCGCCGCAGCTGCCCGAGCCGGGCGAGTGGGAGGTCGACCCGTCGCACTCCCAGATCGGCTTCACGGCCCGGCACATCGGACTGGCCCGGATCCACGGGCGGTTCAACAGCTTCGCGGGCGCGGTGCGGATAGCCGACCGCATGGAGCACTCCGCGATGCACGTCGTCATCGACGCCGCGTCGATCGACACCGGCGTGCAGATGCGCGACGACCACCTGCGGTCCAGCGACTTCCTGGACGTGGGCCGCTGCCCGACGATCGAGTTCTACAGCGAGCGCTTCACCCACCGCGGCGGCAGCCGCTGGAACGTGACGGGCGCGCTGACGCTGCACGGAGTGAGCCGTACGGTCACGCTGGACACCCAGTACCTGGGCCTCGGCAGCGGCCTCGAGGGCGAGACCCGCGCGGCCTGCCGGGCCTCGACCGAGCTGCACCGCGAGGACTTCACGCTCACCTGGCAGACGCTGCTGGCCCGCGGGATCGCGGCGATCGGCTCCAGCATCACCATCGACCTCGACATCCAGATCGTGCCGAAGAAGACCGGCTGATCCCGACGACCGGCTGATCCCGGCGACCCCCGAGCCCGATGGCCCGCTGAGCCCGGAGAGGGTCGGCCGGTCCGGTCCGGGGCGCCGCCGTCCGCCCGCGCGCTCCTACGGGGCCTCCAGCCACCCCTCGTACTCCGCGGCGAACGCGTCCAGCGCAGCCGGGTCCAGCCGGCCGTCCGGGTCCTCCACGACCACCAGCCACTGGGCGTCCTCGGCGTCGTCCTCGCCCGCCAGCGCGTCCCGCACCAGCTGCGGCTCGTCGCGCACGCCGAAGCGGGCGGCGAGCTCCTCGGTGACCTCCTCCGCGGCGTCGCGGTCGGGCAGCACCAGTACGTGTCTCACATCGCTCACCCGCACATTCTCCGCCACGGACCGGAGTGTCAGTGGCGCGTGGGATGCTGGAACGCGATGGCCACCAGGAAGAACAGCACCGACGACCCGCTCGCCCCCGTCACGATCGCCGTGGGCCAGGAGGACCTCCTCCTCGACCGCGCCGTGCAGCAGGTGGTGGCGGCCGCCCGGGCCGCCGACGCCGACACGGACGTGCGCGACCTCACCTCCGACCAGCTCCAGCCGGGGACGCTCGCGGAGCTGACCAGCCCGTCGCTCTTCGCCGAGCGCAAGGTCGTGGTCGTGCGCAACGCGCAGGACCTGTCCGCGGACTCGGTCAAGGACGTCAAGGCGTACCTCGGCGCCCCGGTCGAGGAGATCACGCTGGTGCTGCTGCACGCGGGCGGGGCCAAGGGCAAGGGACTGCTGGACGCGGCCCGCAAGGAGGGGGCCCGCGAGGTCGCCTGCCCCAAGACGACGAAGCCCGCCGAGCGGCTGACGTTCGTGCGCCAGGAGTTCCGGGCGCTGGGCAGGTCGGCGACCCCGGAGGCGTGCCAGTCCCTCGTCGACGCGATCGGCAGCGACCTGCGCGAGCTGGCGAGCGCGGTGACGCAGCTGACGGCGGACGTCGAGGGGACCATCGACGAGGCGGTCGTCGGGCGCTACTACACGGGCCGCGCGGAGGCCTCCAGCTTCAACGTGGCCGACCGGGCCGTGGAGGGGCGGGCCGCCGAGGCGCTGGAGGCGCTGCGCTGGTCGCTGTCGACCGGGGTGGCGCCGGTGCTGATCACGAGCGCCCTGGCGCAGGGCGTGCGGGCCATCGGCAAGCTGTCCTCGGCCCGTGGCGGACGCCCCGCCGACCTGGCCCGTGAGCTGGGGATGCCGCCCTGGAAGATCGACCGGGTGCGCCAGCAGATGCGCGGCTGGACGCCCGACGGGGTAGCGCTGGCGCTGCGCGCCGTCGCGGAGGCGGACGCGGGCGTGAAGGGCGGCGGGGACGATCCCGAGTACGCCCTGGAGAAGGTCGTGGTCACCATCGCCCAGGCCGCCCGCATGCGCCGCTGAGCCCGTTCCGTTCCACGCCCCCCACACATACACACAGGCACACGTACACACAGGCACCGGACACGGGCACCGGCTTCCCGCAGGCCGTCCGTCCGTACGCGCTATCCGTCCGTACGCGCATACGCGAGAACCCCCGCTCCGGGCCCTGGGGAAGGGCTGGGGCGGGGGTTCTCGGTGATGCTCTTGGAGCTGGATCCGCACCCGCGTGGCGAACGCAGGCCGCGTGCGGATCCGGGGTGCCGGTCAGGAGCGGGAGAGAGGGCCCGCTGGGTCCGTCCCGGCGTTCACATCAAAGGGATCCGGGGACCACCGGACCCGAGGGTCGGTGGAGCCGGGGTCCGGGAGGGACTCAGCCCTGGAGGGAGGACACCTTGGACGCCAGCGCCGACTTCTTGTTGGCGGCGGCGTTCTTGTGGATGACACCCTTCGAGACGGCCTTGTCGAGCTGGCGCGAAGCGGCGCGGGCAGCGGTGGTCGCGGCCTCGACGTCGCCGGCGGCAACGGCCTCACGGGCCTTGCGGATCGCGGTCTTCAGCGACGACTTGACGGACTTGTTGCGCAGGCGCGCCTTCTCGTTCGTCTTGTTGCGCTTGATCTGGGACTTGATGTTCGCCACGAGTGAGCCTTTTCAGGTTCGATGTTTCAACAAGGGTCGTGTCCACGCGGCTGAGAGGGCACACGAGACACAGCTGCCCAGGCTACCAGCCGTCCCCCGACCGGCCCAAACCGGTCGCCCGTCCGCAGCCGTGGGACCATGGAACCTACGTATCGCTCCTAAGTCGACCCGAGCCGAGACGCCCGGCGTCTCAAGAATCAGGACCCTGCGTGCCCGCGACCCCTACCAACGTGCCCGAGCCGAGCCGTACCGATCCGGCGTTGATCCGGAACTTCTGCATCATCGCCCACATCGACCACGGCAAGTCCACGCTCGCCGACCGGATGCTCCAGCTGACCGGCGTCGTCGACCAGCGGCAGATGCGCGCCCAGTACCTCGACCGCATGGACATCGAGCGCGAGCGCGGCATCACGATCAAGTCCCAGGCGGTGCGTCTGCCCTGGGCCCCCGCGGAGGGGCCGGGTCAGGGCAGTACCCACATCCTGAACATGATCGACACCCCCGGCCACGTCGACTTCACCTACGAGGTGTCCCGGTCGCTCGCGGCCTGTGAGGGCACCGTCCTGCTCGTCGACGCCGCCCAGGGCATCGAGGCGCAGACCCTCGCCAACCTGTACCTGGCGATGGAGAACGACCTGACGATCGTCCCCGTCCTGAACAAGATCGACCTGCCGGCCGCCCAGCCGGAGAAGTTCGCCGAGGAACTGGCGAACCTGGTCGGCTGCGAGCCGGACGACGTGCTGCGCGTCTCGGCCAAGACGGGCCTGGGCGTCGAGGCGCTGCTCGACCGCGTGGTGCGGGACGTGCCGGCGCCGGTCGGCGTCGCGGACGCGCCCGCCCGCGCGATGATCTTCGACTCGGTGTACGACTCCTACCGCGGCGTCGTCACGTACGTACGAGTGGTGGACGGCCAGCTCAACAAGCGCGAGCGGATCCGGATGATGTCCACCGGAGCCACCCACGAGCTGCTCGAGATCGGCACCAACTCGCCCGAGATGCTCCCGGCCGACGGCCTGGGCGTGGGCGAGGTGGGCTACCTGATCACCGGTGTGAAGGACGTCCGCCAGTCCAAGGTGGGTGACACGATCACCCAGCAGGTCAAGGGCGCGACCGAGGCGCTGGGCGGCTACAAGGACCCCAAGCCGATGGTGTTCTCGGGCCTGTACCCGCTGGACGGCTCGGACTACCCGGAGCTGCGCGACGCCCTGGACAAGCTCCAGCTCAACGACGCGGCGCTGGTGTACGAGCCGGAGACCTCGGCGGCCCTGGGCTTCGGCTTCCGGGTGGGCTTCCTCGGCCTGCTGCACCTGGACGTCATCCGCGAGCGCCTGGAGCGCGAGTTCGGCCTGGACCTCATCGCGACGGCGCCGAACGTGGTCTACCGCGTCCTGATGGAGGACGGCACCGAGCACACGGTGACCAACCCGAGCGAGTTCCCCGAGGGCAAGATCGACGAGGTGTACGAGCCCGTCGTGCGGGCCACGGTCCTCGCGCCCACCGAGTTCATCGGCGCGATCATGGAGCTGTGCCAGACCCGGCGCGGCACCCTGCTCGGCATGGACTACCTCTCGGAGGACCGGGTCGAGATCCGCTACACGCTGCCGCTCGCGGAGATCGTCTTCGACTTCTTCGACCAGTTGAAGTCCAAGACCCGCGGTTACGCCTCGCTGGACTACGAGCCCACCGGCGAGCAGGCCTCCAGCCTGGTCAAGGTGGACATCCTGCTGCACGGCGACAAGGTCGACGCGTTCTCGGCGATCACGCACAAGGACGCGGCGTACGCGTACGGCGTGCGCCTGGTCGCCAAGCTGCGCGAGCTGATCCCGCGGCAGGCCTTCGAGGTGCCCATCCAGGCGGCCATCGGCTCGCGGGTGATCGCCCGCGAGACGATCCGCGCCATCCGCAAGGACGTCCTCGCCAAGTGCTACGGCGGTGACATCTCCCGGAAGCGGAAGCTGCTGGAGAAGCAGAAGGAAGGCAAGAAGCGCATGAAGATGGTGGGCTCCGTGGAGGTTCCGCAGGAAGCCTTCATCGCGGTGCTCTCCAGCGACGAGTCCGGCGGCAAGAAGAAGTAGTCGCAGTTCAGAGCGTGGAAAAGCGCCCGTCCGTTCCACGGACGGGCGCTTTTTGCGTTGATGTGAGGATTGGAAAACCGTCAGGGGCATCCGGGTGATTGCCAAAAAGGCCGTGGAATAAGAGTTTCCGGGTTCGGGGTCGTCCCGTTACGAATACTGAAAGCGACGTTCCGAGCGGCCAGCAAGACGCTCGGGCGGCACGACGGTCGTGACCGTGACGGACGCCGCTTCAGAAAGGGATGCTGAGATGAAGTACACGAAGGCCGCCGCTGTCGTCGCCGGTACCGTCATGGCCATGGGTGTGGCTTCCCCCGCCTTCGCCGACGACGTCGACAACGCTCCGGCCACCAACAAGGCCGACGCCCGCTCCGCCGCGGACAACCTGGTGACCAGCGACACCGTCACCAAGAACGTCGTGAAGAAGCCGAACATCAACGTCGACGCGGTCGTCGGCGCGGTCACCCGTGCCGCCGACAAGGTCAAGGCCACGAACGACTCGGTCGCCAAGACCAACGTCGGCCAGGGCGCGAAGACCGCCGCGGGTCCGATGATGGGCGGCCTGCCGATCGGCGGCTGAACCCCTCAGGGTTCGACGGCCGCGCCGCTTCCACCGGCGACGGCAGTATGAATTCCAGCGGGCCCGGCGCTTGTCGCCGGGCCCGCTTTCGTATTCTTAATGGTCTCTTCAGGTGCTTCCCGGCGGTCGGGGAGTATTTCGAGCTGGGGGGTGGAATTCGGGATTCGAATAACAATCCCGTTTGAAGGAGGCAACATCATGAATCGAATCATCATTTCTCGTGCCGCCGGTGCCGTGCTCGCCGGTCTGCTGCTGACCGGTGCCGCCGCGGGTTCCGCCGCCGCGGACGAGAACCCGGGCGGTCTGGTGCGCAGCGAGGCGAGCACCGGCCTGAGCATCGGCAACCTGCTGACGGCCGGTGCGTCCAGCACCACCCACACGGCCGGTGGCGCCAAGTCGAAGTCGGGCGTGAAGGTCGACGGCCCGGCGGGTGCCGCGGTCGTCTCGGACGTGGACGCGAACGTCGGTCTGGACCTGAACATCCTGACCGACCTGCTGGTCGGCGTGAACGGGGTCATCGACCTCTGATATTTACCTGCTGGATACACCGATCGAGCCCCCGCACGGACCGTGCGGGGGCCCGTTCGTTATGAAGCGGGTATCAAGCGGCCCCACGCGGGGCCTTACGCGCAGGTCCCCTGGGCTCTACCCTGATCACGACTCGATGGTTACTCGCCAGTTAAACAACCAGCCCGTCGTGCAGCACTGCCGCAGGCCCGGAGGACGTCGTGAGCGATACCCAGACCCTGATCGAGAACCGCCCGCCCTCCGTGGCGCACCTCTTCGTGGAGCGCGTGGGCAGGACGCCGGATGCGGAGGCGTACCGCTATCCGGTGCCGTCGGCGACCGGCCAGGGTCCCGACGACTGGAAGTCGCTCAGCTGGCAGGGGGCCGCCGACCGGGTGTACGCGATCGCGGCCGGCCTGGTCGACCTGGGCGTCGAGCCCGAGGAGCGGGTCGCCCTCGCCGCCGCCACCCGGGTCGAGTGGATCCTGGCCGACCTGGGCGTGATGTGCGCGGGCGCCGCCACGACCACGGTCTACCCGCAGACGAACGCCGAGGAGTCGGCGTACATCCTGGCGGACTCCGGCAGCCGGGTGCTCATCGCCGAGGACGCCGCCCAGCTGGCCAAGGCCCGCGAGAAGCGCGCCGAGCTGCCCGACCTGGCGCACGTCGTGGTGATCGACGCGGCCGACGCGGTGCCCGCCGAGGGCGACCCCGAGGGCTGGGTGCTTTCGCTGGCCGACCTGGAGGCGCGCGGCGCCGAGTACCTGGCCAAGCACCCGGACGTGGTCCAGGAGCGGATCGCCGCGATCACCGCCGACCGGCTGGCCACCCTGATCTACACCTCCGGCACCACCGGGCGCCCCAAGGGCGTACGGCTGCCGCACGACAACTGGTCGTACATGGCCAAGGCCATCGCCGCCACCGGCCTGGTGACCCAGGAGGACGTGCAGTACCTGTGGCTGCCGCTGGCGCACGTCTTCGGCAAGGTGCTCACCTCCGGGCACGTCGAGGTCGGCGGGGTCACGGCCGTCGACGGCCGGGTCGACAAGATCATCGAGAACCTCCCGGTCGTCCAGCCGACCTACATGGCCGCCGTGCCGCGGATCTTCGAGAAGGTCTACAACGGGGTCGCGGCCAAGGCGCGGGCCGGGGGCGGCGCCAAGTACAAGATCTTCCAGTGGGCGGCGGGCGTCGCGCGGGAGTACGCCAAGGAGTCCCAGGACAACTTCCGGCGCACCGGCTCCGCCTCGGTCTCCTTCGCGCTCGGCGCCAAGCACAAGGTCGCCGACGCGCTCGTCTACTCCAAGCTCCGCGAGGCCTTCGGCGGGCGGCTGCGCGCCTGCGTCTCCGGCTCCGTCGCGCTCGCCCCCGAGATCGGCTTCTTCTTCGCGGGCGCCGGCATCCACATCCTGGAGGGCTACGGCCTCACCGAGACCAGCGCCGCCTCCTTCGTGAACCCGGGCGAGGCCTACCGCACCGGCACCGTCGGCAAGCCGCTGCCCGGCTGCGAGGTGCGCATCGCGGACGACGGCGAGATCCTGCTGCGCGGCCCGGGCGTGATGGAGGGCTACCACGGGCTGCCCGAGAAGACGGCCGAGGTCCTGGAGTCCGACGGCTGGTTCCACACCGGGGACATCGGCGTGCTGTCCCCGGACGGCTACCTGCGGATCACCGACCGCAAGAAGGACCTGTTCAAGACCTCGGGCGGCAAGTACGTGGCGCCGACCGAGATCGAGGGCCACTTCAAGGCACTGTGCCCGTTCGTCTCCAACATCCTGGTGATCGGCGCCGACCGGAACTTCTGCTCCGCGCTGATCGCCCTGGACGAGGCGGCGCTGCTCGGCTGGGCCGCCGACAACGGCCTGTCCGGCCGCAGCTACGCCGACGTGGTGGCCGCGCCGCAGACGCGCGCGATGGTCCAGGGGTACGTGGAGCGGCTCAACGGGAACCTCCAGCGCTGGCAGACCATCAAGCAGTTCCGGCTGCTGCCGCGCGACCTGGACGTGGAGCACGGCGAGCTGACGCCGAGCCTGAAGCTCAAGCGCCCGGTCGTCGAGCGCACCTACAAGGACCTGGTCGAGGAGATGTACGCGGGCGCCAAGGAGGCCTGAGCCCCCTCGCCCCCACCGTCCGCTCCTGCGGGGCGGCGGCCCTCGTGGCCCCGCCCCGCCGGAGCTCAGTGCGCGCGACCCCGCTTGAGGTCGCGCAGGAGTTCCTCGATGCGGGCCAGTTGCGCGCGCAGTCCGGGCTCGTCCTCGTCCCGCCCGTCGAGCAGCCGCCGCTCCAGCGCCGCGAGCCGGTCCCCGATCTGGCCGAGCTGCTTCTGCTCGCGCGCCAGCAGCCGCTCCAACTGGCGGTTCTTGCGGTGCAGTTCCAGGAAGACGTTGACCTTGGCGCGCAGCACCCAGGGGTCGAACGGCTTGGTGAGGAAGTCCGCCGCCCCGGTGGCGTAGCCGCGGAACGCGTAGCCGCTGTCGGCGTCGGTGCCGGTCAGGAAGATGATCGGGACGTCCTTGGTCTGGTCGAGCCGCTTGATGTTGGACGCCGTCTCGAAGCCGTCCATGCCGGGCATCCGCACGTCGAGCAGGACGACGGCGAACGTGTGCCGCAGCAGGGCCTTCATCGCCTCCTCGCCCGAACGGGCCCGTACCAGTGGTTCGTTGAGCGACCCCAGGACCGCCTCCAGGGCGACGAGGTTGTCCTCCATGTCGTCGACCAGGAGGATGCTCGCGCGGTCGACCGCGGGTGCCTCTGTGCTCATCGTGTCTGCCTCACGTGATCGTCGGCGGTACGGCAGTCTCTCCGCTGCTGGTGGCCTGCCCGGGGAGCGCGGACGGTCCGGCGGGAAGGCCCGCCCGGTCCGCGGGTTCGCCCTCCGGGTCGAGGAGGGCGCAGACGACCGCCAGGAGGCGGTCGACGTCCACGGGCTTGGGCACGTACTCGTTGGCGCCCTGGGCGATGGACTTCTCGCGGTCGCCGGGCATCGCCTTGGCGGTGAGCGCGACGATCGGCAGGTCCGTCCACAGGGGGCTGCGCCGGATGGCCTCGATGGTCTCGTAGCCGTCCATCTCCGGCATCATGATGTCCATCAGGACCAGTTCGACGTCCGGGTTGCGCTCCAGCGTCTCGATGCCCTCCCGGCCGTTCTCCGCGTACAGCACGGGCATCCCGACCCGGCCCAGGACGTGGGTGAGCGCGAAGACGTTGCGGATGTCGTCGTCCACGATCAGCACCCGGCGCCCGGGCAGTACCCGGCCGGCCCGGCCGGACCGCCACTCCTCCAGCTTGGTGGTGGTCGGCCAGGCGTCCTCGGGCTCCGGGCGCGGCAGGTGGTCGGCGTGGTGGCGCTCGCTGGTGGTGAGCGGCGCCGTCTCGTGCGGCGCGTCGGAGTCGCCGGACGCGTGGCCGGGGTAGAGCACGGGGACGTACAGCGTGAAGGTCGAGCCGCGGCCCGGCTCGCTCTCGGCGATGATCCGGCCGCCGAGCAGTCCGGCGATCTCGCGGCTGATGGACAGGCCGAGGCCGGTGCCGCCGTACTTGCGGTTGGTGGTGCCGTCGGCCTGCTGGAACGCCTCGAAGATCACCGGCAGCTTCTCGGCCGCGATGCCGATGCCGGTGTCCGAGACGGCGAACGCGACCAGGTCGTCCATGCCCTTGAGCAGCTTGTCCTCGGGGTCCTTGACCCGGTTGACGCGCAGCTCGACGCGGCCCGACGAGGTGAACTTGATGGCGTTGGAGAGCAGGTTGCGCAGGATCTGCTGGAGGCGCTGCTCGTCGGAGAACATCTCCCGGGGCACGTCCTCGCCCACCGCGACCTCGAAGGCCAGGCCCCGGTCCAGGGTGATGGGGCGGAACGTGGCGTGCACGTAGTCCAGCAGCTTGATCAGGGGGAGCTTCTTGGGGCGCACGTCCATCCGGCCCGCCTCGATCTTCGACAGGTCCAGGATGTCGTTGATCAGCTGGAGCAGGTCGGAGCCCGAGCGGTGGATGGTCGTGGCGAACTGCACCTCCTGGTCGGAGAGGTGGCCGTCGGGGTTGTCGGAGAGCAGCCGGGCCAGGATGAGCAGCGAGTTGAGCGGGGTGCGCAGCTCGTGCGACATGTTGGCCAGGAACTCCGACTTGTACTGCGAGGAGGTGGCCAGCAGGGCCGCCTTCTCCTCCAGCTCCGCGTTGGAGCGCTGGAGTTCGGCCTGCTGGCGCTGGAGCTCGTCGGAGCGCTCCTGGAGCTGCACGGCCAGCCGCTGGGACTCGCCGAGCAGCGCCTCCGTGCGGGAGTTGGCGATGATCGTGTTGATGGCGACGCCGATGGTGTTCACGAACTGGTCGAAGAAGGCCAGGTGGACGTCGGAGAAGCGGGAGAAGGTGGCCAGCTCGATCACGCCGAGCAGCTTGTCCTCGAAGAGGATCGGGATGATGACGACGCTGCTCGGGGAGGCCTCCCCGAGCCCTGAGTTGATCTTGATGTAGCCCGGCGGCGCCTCCTCCAGGAGGATCCGCTTCTTCTCCAGCGCCGCCTGGCGCACCAGGCCGTGCCCCGGCATGCCCGTGGTGTCGAAGGTGGCGGCCTGCGCGGAGCCGTACCCCGCGATGAACGCCAGGCCCTTGGTGCTGCTGGTGGTACGGGCCGGAGCGCCGTCGCCCCCCGGGTCGGCCAGGAAGAACGCCCCGTACTGCGCGTTCACCAGCGGGGTCAGCTCGCGCAGGATCAGGTCCGCGACCTCCATCAGGTCCCGGTGGCCCTGCATCAGCCCGGCCAGGCGGGCCAGGTTGGACTCCAGCCAGTCCTTGGCGCGGGTGGTCTCGCGCAGGTTGGACACCATCAGGTTGATGTTGTCCTTCAGCTCGGACACCTCGCCGCGGGTCTCCACCGTGATCGAGCGCGACATGTCGCCCTGCGCCACCGCGGAGGCCACCTCGGCGATCGCCCGGACCTGGGTGGTCAGGTTCAGCGCCAGTTCGTTCACGTTCGTCGTCAGGCGCTTCCAGGTGCCGTACACGCCCTCCACCCGGGCCTGGCCGCCCAGTTGCCCCTCCGAACCCACCTCCCTGGCCACCCGGGTGACCTCGGAGGAGAACGAGGACAGTGTGTCCACCATGGTGTTGATGGTGGTCTTCAGCTCCAGGATCTCGCCGCGCGCGTCCACGTCGATCTTCTTCGACAGGTCGCCCTGGGCCACCGCCGTCGCCACCTGGGCGATGTTGCGGACCTGGGAGGTGAGGTTGTCCGCCATGTAGTTGACGTTGTCGGTCAGGTCCTTCCACACCCCGGACACGCCCAGCACCTGGGCGCGCCCGCCGAGCCGCCCGTCCGTGCCCACCTCGCGGGCCACCCGGGTCACCTCGTCGGCGAACGCCCGCAGCTGCTCCACCATCGTGTTGACGGTGTCCTTCAGCTCCAGGATCTCGCCGCGCGCGTCCACGGTGATCTTCTTCGACAGGTCGCCGTTGGCCACGGCGGTGGTCACCTGGGCGATGTTGCGGACCTGGGAGGTGAGGTTGGAGGCCATGAAGTTGACGTTGTCGGTCAGGTCCTTCCACACGCCCGAGACGCCGCGCACCTGCGCCTGACCGCCGAGGTTGCCCTCGGTGCCGACCTCGCGGGCGACCCGGGTGACCTCGTCGGCGAACGCGGACAGCTGGTCGACCATGGTGTTGATGGTCGACTTCAGCTCCAGGATCTCGCCCTTCGCCTCGACGGTGATCTTCTTGCCCAGGTCGCCCTGGGCCACCGCCGTCGACACCAGCGCGATGTTGCGGACCTGGGAGGTGAGGTTGTCCGCCATGAAGTTGACGTTCTCGGTCAGGTCCTTCCACACGCCCGAGACGCCGCGCACCTGGGCCCGGCCGCCGAGGTTGCCCTCGGTGCCGACCTCGCGGGCGACCCGGGTGACCTCGTCGGCGAACGCGAGCAGCTGGTCGACCATGGTGTTGATGGTCGACTTCAGCTCCAGGATCTCGCCCTTGGCGTCCACGGTGATCTTCTGCGAGAGGTCGCCGTTGGCCACGGCGGTGGTCACCTGGGCGATGTTGCGGACCTGGGAGGTGAGGTTGGAGGCCATGAAGTTGACGTTGTCGGTCAGGTCCTTCCACACCCCGGACACGCCGCGCACCTGGGCCCGGCCGCCCAGCTGGCCCTCGGTACCGACCTCGCGGGCCACCCGGGTGACCTCGTCGGCGAACGCCGACAGCTGGTCGACCATCGTGTTCACGGTCAGCTTGAGCTCCAGGAGCTCGCCGGTCGCCTCCACCGTGACCGTACGGGTCAGGTCGCCGCGCGCCACCGCCGTCGTCACCGCCGCGATGTCCCGGACCTGCGCCGTCAGCCGCGCCGCCATCGTGTTCACGGCCTCGGTCACGTCGCGCCAACTGCCCGAGAGGCCGGTCACCTTGGCCCGCCCGCCGAGCCGGCCCTCGGTGCCGACCTCGCGGGCCACCCGGGTCACCTCGCCGGTGAACAGCGACAGCTGGTCGACCATCTTGTTGACCGCCCGGCCGAGCCGGCGCAGGTCGCCGCGCAGCTGCCGGTTGCCGTCGTGCAGGTCCACCCGCTGCGTCAGGTCGCCGCCCGCCACCGCGTCCAGCACCCGCGTCGCGTTCGCCGCGGGCACCACCAGCGCGTCCAGCAGGGAGTTGGCGCTGTTCACGTCCGAGGTCCAGGCGCCCTGGCCGGGCCCCGCCTGCAGCCGGTCGTCCAGCCGCCCGTGCCGCACCACCTCGCGCCGCACCCGGGTCAGTTCGTCGGCGAAGTGCTGGTTGCGGACCGCGATCTGGTTGAACACCGCGATGAGTTCGGCCGGCAGGCCCTCGTACGTCTCCGGCACCCGCACCCGGAAGTCGCCGTCCCGCATGGCCGTCATGGCCGCGAGCAGGGGCCGGAGTTCGGATGTCCGGATCCAGCCGCCGTCCGCCGTCGGCAACGTACTGTCTTTGTCCATTGTCCGCCCACTTCGATGACTCGGCGCTTATGGGCAGGCTCAGTCTGTCACCCTGTCGGTGTCCAGAGCGGCGCAATGCCAGAACCGACCAGGAGCCGCACCGTGGGGTCCATTCCGTCCCAGCGCGATACCGCTCACCAGCCCGCACTCCCGCACGACTTCCCCGAACACCGCGCCGACGCCCGCGCCCGCCCCGCGGCCCGCACCAGCCTGCCCGGCAACCCGCTGGCGCCCGCCGAGGGGCGCCGCTTCGTGCGCACCGCGCTGGCCGGCTGGACCGCGCTCGGCCCGGACGCCGCCGGCGCGCTCACCGACCGCGTCGCCGACGACGCCGTCCTCGTCGTCAACGAACTCGTCACCAACGCCGTGGTGCACGCGGGCACCACCGTCGAACTCCTGGTCCGCTTCGAGGAACCCGCCGACGACCACCCCGGCGCCCTCGTCCTGGAAGTCTCCGACCACCACCCCTCCCGCCCCGTGCGCGGCGAGCCGGCCGCCCGCGCGGAGCGCCGCACCGGCGGCACCGACGAGTACGGCCGCGGCCTGCAGCTCGTCGCCTCCCTCGCCGAGTGCTGGGGCATCACCTACCGCCCCGGCCTGAAGACCGTCTGGGCCCGCCTCCCGCTCGCCGGGTGGGACGCCCTGCCGCACCCCGCCGTCCCCGACCCCGCGCCGCGCGACGCCGTGGTCCCCGCCGTCGCCGCCCCTCCCGCCCCCGCGCACCGCCGCGGCGTCCGCGACGACGCCGACTGGGTCAGCAGGGGCGCCCTGTCCTTCCTCGCCGAGGCCTCCGACCTGCTCGCCGGGCAGCTCGACGAGGACCTGGTCGCCGCGCTCGCCGGACAGCTCCTGGTGCCCCGGCTCGCCGACTGGTGCGCCGTCTGGCTGGAGGGCGAGGCCGCGGGCGCCCCGCGGCTGGCCCGCGTCTGGCACGCCGACGAGTCCGCCATCGAGCGGCTGCGCCTGGCCCTGGGCAAGGAGCCGCCGCCCGCCGTGCCGCACCCCGGCCCCGTCCCCGTGCCGTGGCCGTGCGACCAGGAGCGCGACGGCCGGGCGGTGGCCTACCGGCTGGTCGCCGGGGGCCGGGCGCTGGGCACCCTGCTGGTCGGACGCGAGTGCCTCAGCCGCACCCCCGACGAGGTCTCCGCGCTCATCGAGGACTTCGCGCGCCGCGTCGCCCTCGCCATCGGGGCCGCCCGGCAGTACGCGCGCCAGGCCACCATCAGCCGGGTGCTCCAGCGCGGACTGCTGCCCAGCCAGGTCGCCCGGATCCCCGGCGTCGACACCGCCCTGGTCTACGAGCCCAGCGGCGACGGGGTGGCCGGCGGCGACTTCTACGACATCTTCCCGGCGGGCCGGGGCCGCGGCGGCGACCGCTGGTGCTTCGTCCTCGGCGACGTGCAGGGCAGCGGCCCCGAGGCCGCCGTCGTCACCGGACTCGCCCGCCCCTGGCTGCGTCTGCTCGCCCGCGAGGGGTACGAGGTCGGCGAGGTCCTCGACCGGCTCAACCGGCTCCTCCTCGACGACGCCATGGAGGCCGCCGAGGCCGCCGAGGCCGCCGCCCACATGGTCGTCGCCGCCGGCGGGCGCGGCGGCACCGTCCCCGACCTCCCGCAGCCCCGCTTCCTCTCCCTGCTGTACGGGGAGCTGGAGCCGCTGCCCGCACAGCAGGGCGGCGGCGCCCGCTGCACCCTGGCCAGCGCCGGGCACCCGCTGCCGCTGCTGCTGCGCCCCGACGGGTCGGTGCGCCCCGCCGCCTCCTCCCAGGTGCTCCTCGGGGTCGTCGACGACGTCGCGTACGAGAGCCGGAGCTTCGTGCTCGCCCCGGGGGAGACCCTGCTGTGCGTCACCGACGGGGTGACCGAGCGGCGCTCGGGCACCGTGATGTTCGACGACGGGGACGGGCTGCAGCAGGCGCTCGCCCGGTGCGCCCGGATGACCGCGCAGGGCGTGGCCGACCGGATCAGGCGCGCGGTGCACGACTTCTCCGAGGAACCGCCCGGCGACGACCTGGCCCTGCTGGTCCTGCAGGCCGGGTAGGACCGGTCCGGCCGGTCACGCCCGGGCCCGCGCGCCGGGCGGGCCCGCCGTGCCGGACAATGGGGGGCATGCCTTCCGTACTGCCCGACGGCGAACCCGTGCCCGACGACGGGGCGCTGCCCGCGTCCGCCCTGGCCGGGGCCGCCGACCGCCCGCTCGGGTTCTACCTCCACGTGCCCTACTGCGCGACGCGCTGCGGCTACTGCGACTTCAACACCTACACCGCGAGCGAGCTGCGCTCCACCGGCGGGGTCCTGGCCTCCCGCGACAACTACGCCGAGCAGGTCGTCGAGGAGGTCCGGCTCGCCCGCAAGGTCCTGGGCGACGACCCGCGCCCGGTGCGCACGGTCTTCGTCGGCGGCGGCACGCCCACGCTGCTGGCCGCCGCCGACCTCGTACGGATGCTGGGGGCGATCCGCGACGAGTTCGGCCTCGCCCCCGACGCGGAGGTCACCACCGAGGCGAACCCCGAGTCGGTCGACCCGCGCTACCTCGCCGAGCTGCGCGAGGGCGGCTTCAACCGGATCTCCTTCGGCATGCAGAGCGCCCGGCGGCACGTGCTGAAGGTGCTGGACCGCACGCACACCCCGGGCCGCCCCGAGGCCTGCGTCGCGGAGGCGCGCGCGGCCGGGTTCGACCACGTGAACCTGGACCTGATCTACGGCACCCCCGGCGAGAGCGACGACGACTGGCGGGCCTCGCTCGACGCGGCCGTCGGCGCGGGCCCCGACCACGTCTCCGCGTACGCCCTGATCGTCGAGGAGGGCACCCAGCTGGCCCGGCGCATCCGGCGCGGCGAGGTCCCGATGACGGACGACGACGTGCACGCCGACCGCTACCTGATCGCCGAGGAGGCGCTCTCGGCGGCCGGGTTCGCCTGGTACGAGGTGTCGAACTGGGCCACCACCGAGGCCGGCCGCTGCCTGCACAACGAGCTGTACTGGCGCGGCGCCGACTGGTGGGGCGCCGGGCCCGGCGCCCACTCCCACGTCGGCGGGGTGCGCTGGTGGAACGTCAAGCACCCCGGCGCCTACGCGGCCGCCCTCGCCGAGGGCCGCTCGCCCGGCGCGGGCCGCGAACTGCTCACCGACGAGGACCGCCGGGTCGAGCGGATCCTCCTGGAACTGCGCCTGCGCGAGGGCGTCCCGCTGTCCCTGCTCAGGCCCGCGGGCCTGGCGGCGTCGGTACGGGCACGGGACGAGGGCCTCCTCGCCCCGGAGCCGTACGGCGCGGGACGCGCGGTACTGACACTGCGGGGGAGGCTGCTGGCGGACGCGGTGGTGAGGGACCTGGTGGACTGATCACCCGGGTGGGTGAATCCGTGTGCAAGCGGGCGACGGCTGCCTACCCTGTTCCTAGGCTGCCGTCGACAGGGACGCGGCGGATGTGGAGGACCACGGAGATGACCGCTGTGGACGAGCGTGGGGTGGCGAAGTTCTTCGACGGGTTCGAGCCTCCCGAGGGCCTCACGGCCGAGTTGCTGCGGGGGGAAATCGTGATGATGGCGGGCCCGGACCTGGTCCACAACCTCATCGTCGAGGAAGTGCAGGACCAGATCCCGCGCGCAAGGTGGGCGCGACTCCAGACGCAGGACATCGACATCGTCAGCGAGTCGAGCGAGCCCATCCCGGACCTCGTGGTGCTTGAGCGTGAAGCGCATCCCGAATCAGGACGACTGCTCCCGTCCTCGCTGGTCACGATGGTGGTCGAGGTCGTCTCCCGGACCAGTGTCGACAGGGACTACGGCGTCAAGCGCTCGATCTACGCCGCCGGCCAGGTGCCCGTCTACCTGGTCATCGACCCGATCATGGCGCACTGCGTGCTCCTCACCCTCCCGGTCGGGACGGGGGAGGAGGCCGACTACCGGGCCCAGCAGATCACCAAGTTCGGCGAGCCCCTGGCGCTGGAGCCGTTCGGGATCGAGCTGGACACGAGCGGGTTCGGCACCTACAAGGGAGCCAGGCCGCACCGCCGTCCGTGACGGGGATGCTCACTCCTCGCCGGTGCCCGTGACGAAGTCGATCAGCTCTTCCACCCGGCCCAGCAGCTCCGGTTCCAGGTCCTTGTAGGACGTCACCCGGGACAGCACGTGCTGCCAGGCCGCGCCCGTGTTCGGGGGCCAGCCCAGGGCGCGGCACACGCCCGACTTCCAGTCCTCCCCGCGCGGCACCCGCGGCCAGCCCGGGATGCCCAGGGACGACGGCTTCACCGCTTCCCACACGTCGATGTACGGGTGGCCCACCACCAGCACGTCCGCGCCCGTCACCCGGGCCGCGATCCGGGACTCCTTCGAGCCGGGGACCAGGTGGTCCACCAGTACGCCGAGCCGGGCGTCCGGGCCCGGGGCGAACTCCGCGACGATCGCGGGCAGGTCGTCGACCCCCTCCAGATACTCCACGACCACGCCCTCCACGCGCAGGTCGTCGCCCCACACCTTCTCCACCAGCTCCGCGTCGTGGCGGCCCTCCACGTAGATGCGGCCCGCGCGGGCGACCCGGGCGCGGGCCTGGGGGACGGCGACCGAGCCGGAGGCCGTACGGGTGGGGCGGACCGGGGCCGGGGCGGCGGGGCGGACCAGGGTGACGACCCGGCCCTCCAGGAGGAAGCCGCGCGGCTCCAGCGGGAACACCCGGTGCTTGCCGAAGCGGTCCTCCAGCGTCACCGTGCCCGCCTCGCAGCGGACCACCGCACCGCAGAAGCCCGTCGTGACCTCCTCGACGACGAGGTCGCGGTCCGCGGGGACCTCCGGCGCGGGGGCCGTCTTCTTCCAGGGCGGGGTCAGGTCGGGGTCGTAGCTGCGCATTCGCGTGACGTTATGACACCGCGAAGCGCCGTGCCAGCTCATCGCGTTGACGGCGGACGAAGGCGGCGTCCACGGCCGCCCCGTGCCCGGGCACGTACACCGCGTCCTCCCCGCCCAGCGCGAGCAGCCGGTCCAGCGCGTCGGGCCAGCGCGCGGGCAGCGCGTCCGGGCCCGCCTGCGGCTCGCCCGACTCCTCCACCAGGTCCCCGCAGAACACCACCTCCGGCTCCCCCGGCCCGCCCGGCACGAACAGCGCCAGGTCGTGCCCCGAGTGGCCGGGGCCGACGTTCGCCAGCAGCACCCTGCGGTCGCCCAGGTCCACCGTCGTCTCCCCGCTGACCAGGTGGCGCGGCACCACCAGCACGTCCGCCGCCTCCTCCGCCGCGTCCCGCGCCAGGCCCTGGCGCACCGCGTCCTCGCGCAGCACCTCGCGCTCCCGCAGCATCAGCTCGTCGACGCCCACAGCGCCGTACACCTGCGCCCCCGAGAAGGCCGCGGTGCCGAGCACGTGGTCGAAATGGGGGTGGCTGAGTGCGACATGGGTCACCTTGCGGCCGGTCAGCCGCTGTGCCTGCGCCCGCAGCTCCGAACCCTCGCGCAGCGAGGACCCCGTGTCGTACAGCAGCACCCCCGTGCCCCCCGCCACCAGGCCGGCGGTGGCGTCCCAGCCAGGGAGCCTGCGCCTGCCGACCCCCGCCGCGAGCCGTTCCCAGCCCGCCCCTTCCCATCGCACGTCCATGCGACGACGCTAGCGGCAACGACCGGGGCCGCGCGCGGTAGCGTGGCCGGCCGCCTTGCCACGAGCGATCCCGGCCGCCGTACACTGGCCGGGGCCCGCTGGCACTCGAACAGGGCGAGTGCCAAGGAAAGCGGCGAAGGCGAACGACCACTGGAGGTGTGCGCGATGCTCAGTGAACGCAGACTGGAAGTCCTGCGCGCCATCGTCCAGGACTACGTGGGCACCGAGGAGCCGGTCGGCTCCAAGGCGCTGACCGAGCGCCACAAGCTCGGTGTCTCGCCCGCGACCGTGCGCAACGACATGGCCGCGCTGGAGGAGGAGGGGTACATCGCCCAGCCCCACACCAGCGCGGGCCGGATCCCCACGGACAAGGGCTACCGCCTGTTCGTGGACAAGCTGGCGGGGGTCAAGCCCCTGTCCACACCGGAACGACGGGCGATCCAGAACTTCCTGGACGGCGCCGTGGACCTGGACGACGTGGTGGGCCGCACGGTCCGGCTGCTGGCGCAGCTGACCCGGCAGGTCGCCGTCGTGCAGTACCCGTCGCTGACCCGTTCGACGGTGCGGCACGTGGAGCTGCTCTCGCTGGCCCCCGCGCGCCTGATGCTGGTCCTGATCACCGACACCGGACGGGTCGAGCAGCGCCTGGTCGACTGCCCGGCGCCGTTCGGCGAGACGTCCCTGGCGGACCTGCGGGCCCGGCTCAACAGCCGGGTCGTCGGGCGCCGCTTCGCGGACGTCCCGCAGCTGGTCCAGGACCTGCCCGAGTCCTTCGAGCAGGAGGACAGGGGCACCGTCTCGGCGGTGCTCGCCACGCTCCTCGAGACCCTGGTCGAGGAGCACGAGGAGCGGCTGATGATCGGCGGCACCGCCAATCTCACCCGCTTCGGACACGACTTCCCACTGACGATCCGGCCGGTGCTCGAAGCGCTCGAGGAGCAGGTCGTGCTCCTCAAGCTGCTGGGCGAGGCCAAGGACTCGGGCATGACCGTGCGCATCGGGCACGAGAACGCCCACGAGGGACTGACTTCCACGTCGGTCGTCGCGGTGGGCTACGGTTCGGGCGACGAGGCCGTCGCCAAACTAGGCGTGGTCGGACCGACCCGCATGGACTACCCCGGAACGATGGGAGCGGTACGCGCAGTGGCACGTTACGTCGGACAGATCCTGGCGGAGTCGTAAGTGGCCACGGACTACTACGCCGTACTCGGCGTGCGCCGCGACGCGTCCCAGGACGAGATCAAGAAGGCCTTCCGCAGGCTCGCCCGCGAACTCCACCCGGACGTCAATCCGGACCCGAAGACGCAGGAGCGCTTCAAGGAGATCAACGCGGCCTACGAGGTCCTCTCCGATCCCCAGAAGAAGCAGGTCTACGACCTCGGCGGCGACCCGCTGTCGGCGAACGGCGGCGGGGGCGCGGGCGGCTTCGGCGCCGGTGGCTTCGGCAACTTCTCCGACATCATGGACGCCTTCTTCGGCACGGCCTCGCAGCGCGGCCCGCGCTCGCGCACCCGCCGCGGCCAGGACGCCATGATCCGCCTGGAGGTCGAGCTCGGCGAGGCGGCCTTCGGCACCACCAAGGACATCCAGGTCGACACGGCCGTCGTCTGCACCACCTGCTCCGGTGAGGGCGCCGCGCCCGGCACCCAGGCGCAGACGTGCGACATGTGCCGCGGCCGGGGCGAGGTCTCGCAGGTCACCCGGTCCTTCCTGGGCCAGGTCATGACCTCGCGGCCGTGCCCGCAGTGCCAGGGCTTCGGCACGGTCGTGCCGACCCCCTGCCCGGAGTGCGCCGGTGACGGCCGGGTCCGCTCGCGCCGCACGCTCACCGTGAAGATCCCGGCCGGCGTCGACAACGGCACCCGCATCCAGCTCGCGGGCGAGGGCGAGGTCGGCCCCGGCGGCGGCCCCGCCGGCGACCTGTACGTGGAGATCCACGAGCTGCCGCACGCGGTCTTCCAGCGGCGCGGGGACGACCTGCACTGCACCGTCACCATCCCGATGACCGCGGGCGCGCTCGGCACCAAGGTGCCGCTGGAGACGCTCGACGGCGTCGAGGAGGTCGACATCCGTCCGGGCACCCAGTCCGGGCAGTCGATCCCGCTGCACGAGCGCGGCGTCACGCACCTGCGCGGCGGCGGCCGGGGCGACCTGATCGTGCACGTCGAGGTGACCACGCCGGCCAAGCTGGACCCGGAGCAGGAGCGGCTGCTGCGCGAGCTGGCGAAGCTGCGCGGCGAGGAGCGGCCCACCGGCCAGTTCCAGCCGGGGCAGCAGGGGCTGTTCTCGCGCCTGAAGGACGCCTTCAACGGGCGCTGACCCACCGCTCGTCTCCCGGAGGGCCCCGCGGCAGCCGCCGCGGGGCCCTTCCGCGTACCCGGGCCCTTCCGCGTACCCGGGTCGATTCGGTCACGGAGATCGGGCGTGGCACGATGCGTGCATGTCCACCGCGCTCACCGATCTCTGCCGCTACCCGATCGTGCAGGCCCCCATGGCGGGCGGCGCCTCGTGCCCGGCGCTCGCCGGTGCCGTGAGCGAGGCCGGCGGCCTCGGCTTCCTGGCCGCCGGGTACAAGACCGCGGACGGCATGTACCAGGAGGTCAAGCAGGTCAGGGGACTGACCTCGCAGCCCTTCGGCGTCAACCTGTTCATGCCGCAGCCCGGCCACGCCGACGCCGCGGCCGTCGAGGTCTACCGCCACCAGCTGTCCGGCGAGGCCGCCTGGTACGAGACGCCGCTGGGCGACCCGGACGCGGGGCGCGACGACGGGTACGAGGCCAAGCTGGCGATCCTGCTCGACGACCCGGTCCCGGTGGTCTCGTTCACCTTCGGCTGCCCCACCCGCGACGTCCTCGACGCGTTCGCCAAGGCCGGTACGTACACGATCGTGACCGTCACCTCGCCCGAGGAGGCGCAGGCCGCGCAGTGGGCGGGCGCCGACGCGGTGTGCGTGCAGGGCGTGGAGGCGGGCGGCCACCAGGGCACCCACAAGGACGACCCGGCCGCCGGGAACGCGGGCCTCGGCCTGCTCACGCTGCTCACCCTGGTGCGCGAGACGGTGCAGCTGCCGATCATCGCGACCGGCGGGCTGATGCGCGGCGGGCAGATCGCCGCGGCCCTGACGGCGGGCGCCGAGGCGGCGCAGCTGGGCACGGCGTTCCTGGTGTGCCCGGAGTCGGGCGCCAACGTGCTGCACAAACAGGCCATGACCAACCCGCTGTTCGGCCGCACCGAGCTGACCCGGGCGTTCTCCGGGCGGCCCGCGCGCGGCCTGGTCAACCGCTTCCTGCGCGAGCACGGGCCCTACGCCCCGGCCGCGTACCCCGAGGTGCACCACCTGACCAGCCCGCTGCGCAAGGCCGCCGCGGCGGCCGGGGACGCGCAGGGGATGAGCCTGTGGGCCGGACAGGGCCACCGGCTCTGCCGCGACGTGCCCGCGGGCCGCCTGGTGCAGGTCCTGGCCAACGAGCTGGCGGCCGTGCGGGGTGCGCGATGACCGCCCCGGTGTTCGTGGTCGACCGGGTGCCCGCCGGCCCCGAGTTCGTGCTCGACGGGCCCGAGGGGCGCCACGCGGTGTCGGTGAAGCGGCTGCGCGCGGGCGAGGACGTGGTCCTCACCGACGGGCTCGGACGGTTCGCCGAGGGCGTGGTGAAGGCCGCCGAGGGCAAGGACCGGCTGGTCGTCATGGACCTGCACACCGTCGAGGAGGAGCCGCCGCCAGCGCCCCGGATCACCGTGGTGCAGGCACTGCCCAAGGGCGACCGGGGCGAGCTCGCGGTGGAGACGATGACCGAGACGGGCGTCGACGCGATCGTGCCGTGGGCGGCCTCGCGCTGCATCACCCAGTGGCGCGGCGAGCGGGCGGCCAAGGCGCTGGCCAAGTGGCGGGCCACCGCGCGCGAGGCGGGCAAGCAGTCGCGCCGGGTGCGCTTCCCCGAGGTCTCCGAGGCGATGACCACGAAGCAGGTCGCCGAACTGCTCGCGGGCGCCGACCTGGCGGCCGTGCTGCACGAGGACCGGGAGTACGGCAGCGAGGCCCTGGCCACCGCCGAACTGCCCGCGTCCGGCGAGATCGTGCTCGTCGTCGGCCCGGAGGGCGGGGTCTCCCCGGAGGAGCTGGAGGCGTTCACGCGTGCGGGCGCGCGTGCGTACCGCCTCGGCCGCAGCGTCCTGCGCACCTCCACGGCCGGTACGGCCGCCGTGGCGCTGCTGCTGGGCCGCACCGGCCGCTGGTCCTGAGCCCTTCGCGCACTCGGCCCGGGCTCGCGTCCGGGTCGCGCGGGGCGGATGTGGCCGTCCGCGCTCTGGTCCGTACGGCCCGGCGGTGGGACGCTGCACCCCATGCGGGGATCGATGCGCGTGCGCGCGGCGGCTGCCGCCCTCGGGCTCGCCGGGGTGCTGGGCGCCGCCACGGCGGCCTGCCAGCCGATCGGCGACGGGCTCGACACGGCCGGGGTCGCCTTCACCACCGACCAGACCGGGACCAGGGAGCTCCAGCGGGCGGGCGTGCAGGTGAGCTGGCTCAACTGCCGCGCCTCGCTGACCGGTTCGCCGCGCCCCACGGCCGGCCCCCGGGCGACCGGGGCGCGACAGGTCGCCCAGGTGACCTGCGAGGGCGAGACCGAGGACGGCAAGCCGGTACGGATCGACGGCAGGGTCACCGAGGAGCGCGACGGCAAGTGCGTGCGCGGCGACCTCACCGCGAAGGCGGGCGGGCGCGAGGTGTTCCGCGCCAAGGTGCTCGGCGACTGCAACGCCCCCGACACCACGCCCCCGCCGGGCGGCGGCGGCCGTCCGGGCCCGACGGTCACCGTGACGGTCACGGTCACCGAGACCGCCCCCGCGGGCAAGTAGCGGCGCCCGCACTCGAACACGGGCCGACCGGTGTCGGTGCGTACGGCTAGCATGCCTGCGTACTGATCACCGAGGGCGAGGAGGCCCGCGCCATGGCGGGAGAGCCGCAGGCGGACTGCCTGTTCTGCAAGATCGTGGCCAAGGAGATCCCGGCCGCCATCGTGCGGGAGACCGAGACGACGCTCGCGTTCCGGGACATCAACCCCCAGGCGCCCACGCACGTCCTGGTCATCCCCAAGTCGCACTTCCCCGACGCGGCCTCGCTGGCCGCCGGCGACCCGGCCGCCGCGGCCGACGTGCTGCGCGAGGCGGGCGAGGTGGCCGCGCAGGAGGGCGCCGTGGAGTCGGGCTACCGGATCGTGTTCAACACCGGCGAGGGCGCGGGCCAGACCGTGTTCCACGCGCACGCGCACGTGCTGGCGGGCCGCGGCCTGACCTGGCCGCCCGGATAGCCGCGTTGTCCGTACGCGAGCTGGTGGTGCTCGGCACCGCCAGCCAGGTCCCGACCCGCCACCGCAACCACAACGGCTACCTGCTGCGCTGGGACGGCCAGGGCATCCTCTTCGACCCGGGCGAGGGCACCCAGCGCCAGATGCTGCGGGCCGGGGTCGCCGCGCACGACATCGACCGGATCTGCGTCACGCACTTCCACGGCGACCACTCGCTGGGTCTGGCCGGGGTGATCCAGCGGATCAACCTCGACCGGGTCCCGCACCCGGTCACCGCGCACTACCCGGCCGGCGGGCAGCACTTCTTCGACCGGCTGCGGTACGCCACGGCGTACCGCGAGACCGTGGGGATCACCGAGCACCCGGTGGCCGGGGACGGGGTGCTCGCCACCACCGGCGCGTACGTGCTGGAGGCGCGCGGGCTCTCGCACCCGGTGGAGTCCTTCGGCTACCGGCTGACCGAGCCCGACGGGCGGCGGATGCTGCCCGCGCGGCTCGCCGAGCACGGCATCGCGGGCCCCGACGTGGGGCGCCTGGCGCGCGAGGGCACGGTGCGCGGGGTGCGCCTGGAGGACGTCAGCGAGGTGCGGCGCGGCCAGCGCTTCGCGTTCGTCATGGACACCCGGATGTGCGAGGGCGTGGACGCACTCGCCGAGGGCTGCGACCTGCTCGTCATCGAGTCGACCTTCCTCGACCGGGACGAGCGCCTGGCCACCGAGCACGGCCACCTGACGGCCGGGCAGGCCGGGGACGCGGCCCGCCGGGCGGGGGTGCGCCACCTGGTGCTCGCGCACTTCTCGCAGCGCTACGACGACCCGGAGGAGTTCGGCCGCGAGGCGCGCGCCGCCGGGTTCGAGGGCGAACTGACCGTGGCCGCCGACCTGACGAGGATCGCGCTGCCCCGGCGCTGAGGGGCTCCGCCGCTCCTGGCCACCGACTAGCCAGGAGCGACAACGGGGGCGCGTGCCGAGCGCTCCCGCGCCAACTCTCGGTACGGACCCGGCCGTTCGACAACCCGCGTCGATCGTGCGTCGTATCGTCGGGGGATGCTGAGCGACGGCGGCGGCCCGGACGCGTCCGGACCCTGGCTGACCACGGGGGCCGTGGCCCTGCGGCTCGGCGTGGCACCGACCACGTTGCGCAGCTGGGAGCGGCGGTACGGGATCGGGCCGGGCGAGCGTCGCCCCGGCCGGCACCGGCGCTGGAGCCCGCGGGACGTGGCGCTCCTGGAGGACATGTGCCGGCTCACCGCCGCCGGGGTCGCCCCCGCCGACGCGGCCCGCGCCGCCCGGGCCGGGGACGCCGCCGCGGCCTTCGGCGAGCACGGCGGCGGTCCGGTGCGGCCCGGCCGCGGACAGGTCCCGCGGATGGTGCGGGGCCTGGGCCGGGCGGCGGTGCGCCTGGACGCGCCCCGGGTGGAGGCGCTGCTCGCCGGGGCGGTCGCCGAGTGGGGCGCGGCCGTCGCCTGGGACCAGGTCATGGCACCGGCCCTGCGGGCCGTCGGGCGGCGCTGGGCGGGCTCCGGGGACGCCGCGGGGGAGCGGTACGTGGAGGCCGAGCACCTGCTGTCCTGGCACGTCTCCACGGCGCTGCGGCGCGCCCCGGCCGGGCCCGCGCCACAGGAGGGCGAGCGGCCCGTGGTGCTGGCCGGGGCACCCGGGGAGCAGCACTCGCTGGCCCTGGAGGCGCTGGCCGCGGTCCTGGGCGAACGGGGCGCGGCGGTGCGGATGTTCGGCCCGGCCGTGCCGCCGGGGGCGCTGACGGAGGCGGTGCGCAGGACCGGCCCGCGCGCGGTGGTGCTGTGGGCCCAGACCCGGGGGACCGCCGACCGGCTGCTGCCGTCGCTGGTGCGCTCGGTGACCTGGGGCGTGGCCGGGGCGCGGGTGAGCCCGGCGGTGCTGCTCGCCGGACCGGGGTGGAGCCGCACGGGCCCGCACCCCGGGACGCTGCGGCCCATGAGCCTGGACGACGCCCTGGCCCTGCTGGGGCGGACGGGGCGGGTGGGGTACGGGGCCGGAACCGCTCCCCGTACCCTTCCGGCCATCGAGCCGCGGGTCCCTAGCCCCGCGACGACGGGCGGGCCAGCCGGAAGCGGCGGGCCGCCGGGACCACCTGCGGCAGTGCCACCTCGGTGACCTGCTGCTCCGGCGCGCCGACCTGCGGCGCGAGACCGGTCGCCGCGCCCGCGGTGACCGCCACCACGGCCGCCGGGGCGCCGCCCCTGCGGCGGATCGCACCGGGCACCAGCGGGCGGCCCGAGGTGTGCAGGGCCACCGCGGTCATCGGGACCGCGATCACCAGCAGCAGGGCGCACAGCACCAGGCCCATGCCCGGGTAGCCCGCGCGCTCGGAGAGCACGCTGCCCGCCAGCGGCCCGCAGGCCACCCCCAGCGAGGAGGCGGAGCCGACCAGGACCGCCCAGCGGCCGCGCGGGTCGAGGGAGGCGGCGAGCCCGTACACGTACGACAGGACGACCGGGTAGAAGGTGTTCCACAGCACCTCGCCGGTGGCGAAGGAGGCCAGGCCGTCGGCGGAGGAACTGAGCGCGATGCAGGCGGCGATGACGGCCGTGCCCGCTCCGATCGGCACCGCGCGCCCCAGCCGGGCGCCCAGCGCGCCCGCGCCGAGCACGCCCAGCAGCCCGGCGCCCAGCGCCACCGCGAAGACCGCGCCGACGGTGACCTCGCTCAGGCCCGCCTGGGTCAGCCCGATCCGCCCGCTGACGCCCCACAGCGCGTTCTGCGCCAGCGACCAGCACAGCACCGCGACCGCCAGGACCAGCCCGGCGCGCGGCCTGGGCAGCGGCGGCAGCTCCGCGCGCACCGCGCGCCCGGGACGCCGGGCGGCCGCCTCCAGACGGCCGGTGACCGGCCACACCAGGGCGGCCACCAGCGCGATCGCGGCGAACGGCAGGGAGTGCCCGCCGCCCAGCCGCGGGATCGTCAGGTACAGGGCGCCGGCCGTCGCCGACACCGAGAGCAGCCCGAGCGTGGACGCCCGGTGCGGATCGCGCTGGGCGGCGATCCCGGCGGCGGCCACCGCCGTCGCCGTGCCCGAGCCGAAGCCGCCGACGGCCGCGCCCGCCACCACCCAGGGCACGGTCGCGGCCAGCGCCGCGCAGCCGTACCCGGCGATCGCCAGGAGCAGCCCGAGCCGGGCCAGGGCGCGCGGGCCGTGCCGCTCCACCCGGGAGGCCAGGGTGAAGCCGGCCGAGGCGGAGCACAGCAGCAGCGTGGAGCCGGCCGCGCCCGCCTGGGCGGGACTGAGGCCGAGTCCGGCGGAGAGGCGGCCGACGACGGTCGGCAGCAGGTAGGCGGCCAGGTAGCCCGCGGTGAACAGGGCGACGAGCGGCCAGGGGGCACGAGGGCGTGCGGGCACGCGAGGGCGTGACGGCATGGGCGATCCCAAGCGACAGGGGGGTGAAAGAGGGGAGGAGCGCCCGGGGTTGCCCGGGTTCGCGGGGCAATTTGTATCAAGCACCGGACGTGCCGGAGAAGACGGCGAGGCGTGATCCGGGTCACACTCCGTTTACGTGCCGTTCGAAGGGGTAAAAGCAGCCACTTCCCTGGTGGCGCCCCGAGTTGGGCGCGACCCGAATCGGGCACACTGTCCTGATCCGTACGCGACCGGGGAGCACACCGTGACCACACCCTCGCCGATGAACAGAGGAGAGCGGCAACACGACGCCGGAGTCGACCCGTTGGGGGCGTTGCGCGCCCCCGCCGACCCCGACTGCGACGTCTTCCTGACCGGCACCGTCTTCCTCGACATCATCTTCACCGGCCTGGACAGCGCGCCCGTGCGCGGCACCGAGTCCTGGGCCCGCGGCATGGGGTCCAGCCCCGGCGGCGTCGCCAACATGGCCACCGCCCTGGCCCGGCTCGGCCTGCGCACCTCGCTGGCCGCCGCCTTCGGCGACGACCACTACGGCGAGTACTGCTGGGACGCCCTCGCACAGGGCGAGGGCATCGACCTGTCGCTGTCGCGCACCGTGCCCGGCTGGCACTCGCCGGTCACCGTCTCCATGGCCTACGAGGGCGAGCGCACCATGGTCTCGCACGGCCACGACGCGCCCACCGCCCTGTCCGCCCCCGACGCCCCGCCGCGCGCCCGCGCCGCCGTCGCCTCGCTGGCCCCCGGCCGAGCCGAGCCCTGGGTCGCCGCCGCCGCCCGCGACGGCGCCCGCATCTTCGCCGACGTCGGCTGGGACGACACCGGCCGCTGGGACCTGGCGGGACTGGCCGACCTGGAGCACTGCGAGGCGTTCCTGCCCAACGCCGCCGAGGCGATGCGCTACACCCGCACCGACTGCCCGCGCGCCGCCGCCCGCGCGCTGGCCGAGAAGGTGCCCCTGGCCGTGGTCACCCTCGGTCCCGAGGGCGCCTACGCCGTCGACTCCGCCACCGGCGAGACCGCCGACGTCCCGGCCATCGCGGTGGAGGCCCTCGACCCCACCGGGGCGGGCGACGTGTTCGTGGCCGGGTTCGTCACCGGCACCCTGGCGGACTGGCCGCTCGCCGACCGCCTCGCCTTCGCCGGACTGACCGCCGCCCTCTCGGTGCAGGAGTTCGGCGGCTCCCTCTCGGCGCCCGGCTGGGCCGAGGTGGCGGCCTGGTGGCAGTACGTGCGCGGCTGCGACGGGCAGGACCCGGCCGCACTGCGCCGGTACGCCTTCCTCGCGGACCTGCTGCCCACCGAGGCCCGGCCCTGGCCGCTGCGCCGGGCGGTGCCCACCATCGGCTTCCGCCGCTCGGCCTGAGCCGCGCTCGCGTCCCGCCCGGGTCCCGCTCGAGGCCGCCCGGGGTCCGCTCCCGCGGGCCCGGGCGGGCGCGGAAAAGACTTCGGTCCCGCCGGTGTCACGCCGTACGCTTGGTGTCCGAGAGGTTGTCGAGCAGCGAGAACCCCGCAACGGGAGGTATGTGCAGGCCACAGTGCCGGCCCATGACTCAGACACCACCCACAGACCGCACCCCCGCGCCGGGGCAGGCGCGCGCCCGCTTCTCGGTCCCCGCCGCCCACCCCATGGTGAGCGTCCTGGGCTCCGGGGACTCCCTGCTGCGCGTGATCGAGAAGGCGTTCCCGGCCGTCGACATCCACGTCCGGGGCAACGAGGTCAGCGCGCACGGCGAAGCGGCGGAAGTCGCCCTGATCCAGCGCCTGTTCGACCAGATGATGCTGGTGCTGCGCACCGGACAGCCGATGACGGAGGACGCCGTGGAACGCTCGATCGCCATGCTCAGGGCCAGTGAGGACGGGAACCCGGGCGACGGCGAGGAGACCCCGGCCGAGGTCCTCACCCAGAACATCCTGTCCAGCCGCGGCCGCACCATCCGGCCCAAGACGCTCAACCAGAAGCGGTACGTCGACGCGATCGACAAGCACACGATCGTCTTCGGCATCGGCCCCGCCGGTACCGGCAAGACGTACCTCGCCATGGCCAAGGCGGTCCAGGCCCTGCAGTCCAAGCAGGTCAGCCGGATCATCCTGACCCGCCCCGCCGTCGAGGCCGGCGAGCGCCTGGGCTTCCTGCCCGGCACGCTCTACGAGAAGATCGACCCCTACCTGCGCCCGCTGTACGACGCGCTGCACGACATGCTCGACCCCGACTCGATCCCGCGCCTGATGGCCGCGGGCACCATCGAGGTCGCGCCCCTGGCGTACATGCGCGGCAGAACCCTGAACGACGCGTTCATCATCCTGGACGAGGCGCAGAACACGAGCCCCGAGCAGATGAAGATGTTCCTGACGCGGCTCGGCTTCGAATCGAAGATCGTCATCACGGGTGACGTGACCCAGATCGACCTGCCGGGCGGCACCAAGAGCGGTCTGCGCCAGGTCCAGGACATCCTGGACGGCGTGCCCGACGTGCACTTCTCGCGCCTCACCTCCCACGATGTCGTACGGCACAAGCTCGTGGGCCGTATCGTCGACGCGTACGAGCAGTACGACAGCCGCAACGGCACGAACAACGGGAAGTAGCGGACAGGGCACATGTCGATCGACGTCAACAACGAGTCCGGAACCGAGGTCGACGAGCAGGCGATCCTCGACGTCGCCCGCTACGCGCTCACGCGCATGCGCATCCACCCGCTCTCCGAGCTGTCGGTGATCGTGGTGGACGAGGAGGCGATGGAGCAGCTCCACATCCAGTGGATGGACCTGCCCGGACCCACGGACGTCATGTCCTTCCCGATGGACGAGCTGCGCCCGCCGGCCAAGGACGACGAGGAGCCCCCGCAGGGGCTCCTCGGCGACATCGTGCTCTGCCCCGAGGTCGCCCTCAAGCAGGGCCGGGAAGCGGCCACGCAGCACTCCATGGACGAGGAGCTCCAGCTCCTGACCGTCCACGGGGTGCTGCACCTGCTGGGGTACGACCACGAGGAGCCCGACGAGAAGGCCGAGATGTTCGGCCTGCAGGCGGCCATCGTCGACGGCTGGCGCGCGGAGCGGGGCCTGACCGGCCCGTCACCGGCGCCCACCGTCAACTGACCCCGCGATGACCACCCAGCTCATCCTGGGCGCCGTCGCCCTGGTCGTCGTCGCCTGGCTGGCCGCCTGCGCCGAGGCCGGCATCGCCCGCGTCTCCAGCTTCCGGGCCGCCGAGGCGGTCCGCTCCGGGCGCCGCGGCGCGGCCCGCCTGGAGCAGGTCGCCGCCGACCCCACCCGCTACCTCAACGTGGCGCTGCTGGTGCGCGTCGCCTGCGAGATGGCCGCCGGCGTCCTCGTCACGTACGTCTGCCTGGAAGCCTTCGAGCGGACCTGGGCGGCGCTGCTGGTGGCGATCGCCGTGATGGTCCTGGTGTCGTACGTGGCCGTCGGCGTCTCGCCGCGCACCATCGGCCGCCAGCACCCGCTGAACACGGCCACCGCCGCCGCGTACGTGCTGCTGCCGCTGGCCCGGATCATGGGCCCGGTCCCGCAGCTGCTCATCCTCCTGGGCAACGCGCTCACCCCCGGCAAGGGCTTCCGCAAGGGCCCCTTCGCCTCCGAGGCCGAGCTGCGGGCCATGGTCGACCTGGCCGAGCAGGAGTCGCTGATCGAGGACGAGGAGCGCCGCATGGTGCACTCCGTCTTCGAGCTCGGGGACACCCTGGTGCGCGAGGTGATGGTGCCGCGCACCGACCTGATCTGCATCGAGCGCTACAAGACGATCCGCCAGGCGCTCACCCTCGCGCTGCGCTCCGGCTTCTCGCGCATCCCGGTGACCGGGGAGAACGAGGACGACATCGTCGGGATCGTCTACCTCAAGGACCTGGTCCGCAAGACGCACATCAACCGCGACTCCGAGGCGGACCTGGTCTCCACCGCGATGCGCCCGGCGAGCTTCGTGCCCGACACCAAGAACGCGGGCGACCTGCTGCGCGAGATGCAGCAGGAGCGCAACCACGTCGCGGTCGTCATCGACGAGTACGGCGGCACGGCCGGGATCGTCACCATCGAGGACATCCTGGAGGAGATCGTCGGCGAGATCACCGACGAGTACGACCGGGAGCTCCCGCCGGTGGAGGAGCTCGGCGGGGGCCGCTTCCGGGTCACCGCCCGGCTGGACATCACCGACATGGGCGAGCTGTTCGGCCTCGACGAGTACGACGACGAGGACGTGGAGACCGTCGGCGGACTGCTCGCCAAGGCGCTCGGCCGGGTGCCGATCGCCGGGGCCACCTCGGTGGTGGAGCTGCCCGACGGGCGTTCGCTGCGGCTGACCGCGGAGTCCCCGGCGGGCCGCCGCAACAAGATCGTCACGGTGCTGGTGGAGCCGGTGGGCCCGGCCGTGGACGCGGGGGAGGGCGCGGCGTGAACGGCGCGCGGCTGAGGGCGTTCTGCCTGGGGTTCAACGACGCGGTCGAGGAGTTCCCGTTCACCCCGGAGACCTCCGTCTTCAAGGTCGCGGGCAAGCTGTTCGCGCTGGCCGCGCTGGACGCCGAGCCGCTGCGGGTGAACCTCAAGTGCGAGCCGGAGATCGCGGTGCGGCTGCGCGAGGAGCACCCGGCGATCGTCCCCGGCTGGCACATGAACAAGCGCCACTGGAACACGGTGACCGTGGGAGAGCTCCCGGACCGCATGGTCCGGGAGCTGGTGGAGGACTCCTACGACCTGGTGGTGGCGGGCCTGCCCAAGGCCGTCCGCCTCCGCCTGGACCGCCCCTAGCCTCACTCGGCCCGGGCCCCGCCGCGCGAGCGCAGGCCCAGGCCCACCAGGACGCCCGCCGCGAGCACCACCGCGGCGTCGACCGCCACCACCGTGCGCACCCCGCCGAACAGGTCGCCGCCCGTCGTGGCGAGCACCCCCAGCAGCGGGATGCCGATGGTGATGCCCACCTGCTGGGTCGTCGTCACCAGGCCCGTCGCCAGGCCCTGCTCCCCGTCGGGCACGCCCGAGGTGGCCGTCAGGCCGTACGAGATGATCGCGCCCAGGTGCGCCATGCTGGCCAGCGACACCGCGACCGCCGCGAGCAGCGCCCCGCCGCCCCGGCCGACGCCGAGCAGCCCCGCGGTCAGCAGGCCCTGCGCGAGCAGCGACACCACCAGGGTGCGGCGGGCGCCGAAGCGGCCCACGACCTTCGGCACGACCGTCCCGGCGAACACCGAGAGCACGCCCTGGACGCCGAAGACCAGGCCGGTGGCGAACGCCGAGAGGCCCAGGACCTCCTGCAGGTACAGGGTCAGCACGAACACGATCGTCGACATCATCGAGAACGTCACCAGGCCGCCCAGGTTGCCGAACGCCACCGTGCGCCGCCGCAGCATCGGCAGCGACACCAGCGGCGCCGGGTGCCGGGACTCCACCCGGACGAACACCGCGAGCAGCGCCAGGCCCACGACCAGCGTCACCAACACGTCCGCGCCGCCGAAGCCGCGCTCGGCCGCCGTGGACAGCGCGTAGATCAGCGCCAGCAGGCCGCCGGTGACGGTGACCGCGCCGGGCACGTCCAGGCGCGGGCGGTCCGGGGTGCGCGACTCGGGCAGCAGCCGGGGCGCCAGCGGCAGCACCACCAGGGTGAACAGCGTCAGCAGGCCCATCGTGGAGCGCCAGCCCAGCACGTCGGTCATCACGCCGCCCAGCACCATGCCCACGGTGAAGCCCAGCGACAGCAGCGTGCCGGAGATGCCCAGCGCCCGATCGCGCTGCGGGCCCTCGGGGAACGTCGTGGTCAGCAGCGACATCCCGGTCGGCACGATCATCGCCGCGCCCAGGCCCTGCAGCGCCCGGCCGGCCAGGAACGAGGCCGGGTCCCAGGCGAGCGTCGCCAGCAGCGAGGCGGCGCCGAACACCGCGAGTCCGGTGAGGAAGAGCCGCTTGCGGCCGAACAGGTCGCCGATCCGGCCGAACAGCAGCAGGAAGCCGCCGGACGGCAGCGCGAACGCGGTCACCGCCCACTGCAGCCCGGACCGGCTCAGGCCCAGGTCGCGGCCGAGTTCGGGCAGGGCCACGTTCAGTACGGAGAAGTCCAGCGCCACCATGAACTGGGCGGCGCACAGCACGAACAGGATCAGCCGGGCCCGGCCGGTCAGCCGGGCGGGGGCGGCGGGCCCGGGGGCCGTGCCGCGGGCGGGGGCGGAGGTGTCGATTGCCATGTCCACACCCTGGGCGCCCGGGAACACCCGTGGGGAGCCGGTACTTATGCTGGTGGCCGCACCACCAGGCTGGGTGGCCTGGACGACACGGGTCCGACGGGGGAGAGAAGCGTGGCGGCAGCGGTACGGAGCACGACGGCGGACGACCACCGGCGCGCGGAACTGCGCGAGTTCCTGATGAGCAGGCGCGCCCGGGTCAGCCCGGCCGACGCGGGGCTGCCCGACGGCGGGCGGCGGCGCACCCCGGGGCTGCGCCGGGAGGAGGTCGCCGTCCTCGCGGGCGTCGGCGCCTCCTGGTACCAGTGGCTGGAGCAGGGGCGCGACATCACCGTCTCCCCGCAGGTCCTGGACGCGGTCGCCCGGGTGCTGCGGCTGACCTCGGTCGAGCGGCGCCACCTGTACGTACTGGCCGGGCTCAACCCGCCCGCCCTGGAGTCCGAGACGGCCTCCGACCACCTGTGCGACGGGCTGCGGCGGCTGATCGACGCCTGGACGCCGTTCCCGGCGCACATCATGGACGCGTACTGGAACACCGTGGTCTACAACGACGCGGCCGCGATGGTGCTGGGCATGCGCCCCGAGATCACGCAGAACTGCCTGGTGTCCTTCTTCACCGACCCGCTCTACCGCTCGCGCGCCCGCAGCTGGGCGCAGAACGCCGAGACGGTCGTCGCGCAGTACCGGGCGGCCTGCTCCGAGCGGCCCGGCGACGACGGCTTCCGGGAGGTCGTGGCGCAGGCGGCGGCGGCCAGCGAGGAGTTCGCCGCGCTCTGGGAGCGCCGCGACATCACCCTGGGCGGCCCGGTCCGCAAGGAGATGGAGCACCCGCTGGTGGGCACCCTGGTGGTGGAGTCCACCCAGCTGCGGGTGCCGGCCAGGCCGGACCTGGTGATCGTGCTGCACACGCCGCTGCCCGAGGCGGACACGGCCGCCAAGCTGGAGTGGCTGTGCTCGCCCGAGGGGCGGCGCGGGGCGATGTACCCCGTCGCCGGATAGTTGTTCGAATCCGGGTATCCTCTGCGGACCGCAGGGGAGGCGGGGGACCCGAACTCTCCCCGCCCCCTTCCCCGTTCAGGAGAGTTCACCCGATGCGCACCCGCACCCGCCGCGCCGCGGCCGTCGCCGCCGCCGTCTCCGCCCTGCTCACCGCGTCCGCCTGCACCGGCGACTCCGGCGAGGGCCAGAAGAAGCCCGCCGCCTCCCCGTCCGCCGCCGACGGCAAGGACGGCGGCGCGTCCGCGGGCGGCGCGGCGCTCACCGCCGCCCAGCTCACGGCCGCCACGCTGGAGGTCAAGGACCTCCCGGCCGGGTGGAAGGGCGACAAGGCCGAGGCCACCACCGCGGGCGCCCGCGCGGACAAGGCCGAGTGCCAGCCGCTGGCCGAGCTGATCAACCGCAAGGTCACCGGCGCCACCATGGGCCCCGACGCCGCCTTCGCGGGCCAGGGCGGCAACGCACTGCTCAACCAGCGCGTCTTCACCTTCCCCGGCGCCGGGGCGGCGGAGTTCACCAAGTCCATCGGCACGTCCCTGGACACCTGCAAGGGTTTCACCGCCTCGATCCAGGGCGGCCGGGCCGAGGTCACCGTCGAGAAGCTCACCGCCGCGCCGACCGGCACCGAGGAGACCCACGCGTTCCGCCTGAAGATGAAGCTGCCCGAGCTGGGCGGCATCACCATGGAGATGGACAACGCGGTGCTGCGCCAGGGCTCCGGCGTGACCAGCGTCTCCTTCCTGCCCGCGAACGCCGCCGGCCACCCGGCCTTCGCCGACCTGCTGAAGCGGGCCGCGGCCAAGTTCACCCAGGGCGCCGGGAGCTGACCGGGGGGCCCGACCTATGCTCGGGCCATGACGCAGAGCACCCCCGGCCTCGACCCCGAGGACCGCAAGATCATCACGCTGGCGCGCAGCGCCCGCGCCCGCAACGGCGTGCCCGAGGGCGCGGCGGTGCGCGACGAGACCGGCCGCACCTACGTCGCCGGGACCGTCGCCCTCGCCTCGCTGAAGCTCAGCGCGCTGCGCACCGCCGTCGCCATGGCGGTCGCCAGCGGCGCCACCTCGCTGGAGGCCGCCGCCGTGGTCTCCGCCGGGCAGGAGGTCAGCGCCGAGGACCGCGCGGCCGTCGCCGACCTGGGCGGCGCGGACACCCCGGTGCTGCTCGCGGGCCCCGACGGGGAGCTCGTGGCGACGGTCGCGGCGGGCTGATGCGCGACCGTACGACCTGGGCCGCCCTCGTCGTCTGCGGCGTGGGCGCGCTGATCAACGCGGTGGACGCGGTGGTACGCGGACGCCTGGAGCCGACCGACGCGTTCCCGCTGATCGTGGCCCTGGGGGCGGGCGCGGAGCTGCTGAAGCGGCGCCGGGCGGGCGCCGCGAAGGCGCTGAACGGCGCGGCGGGCGTGCTCCTGGTGGCCGCGGGGTCGGCCGCCGGGTACCGGGCCTGGACGACGGCGGTGCGGGAGGGCTCGTACGACTGGATCAACCTGGTCCTCGGCGTGCTGACCGTCCTGTTCGTCGCGGCCGGCGCGGCCCGGGTGCTCGCCCGGCTGCGCGTCCGCCGGGCCGGGCACGCCTGATCGGCTCGCTGGATCCGCTGGATCACGCCGCTAGATCACCCTGCTGACCTGCGGCGACGCGGATCTTGACAGTATCTGATGGGTCATCAGTCAAGGGAACGGGACTCCCTTGACTTCTTCCGTGCCCGGCACGTCAATGGCGCCCTCCCAACCCTCAGGAGGGGGCACACATGGCACCGGTACGAAGACCGCGCGAGCGGCGGCGCCGCTGTACCGCCGCGCTCGCACTCGCCCTCGGCACCACCGCGGCGCTCGCCGCACCCGGCCACGCGGCGACCGCCGCCCAGTCGGTCGACTTCCCCACCCACTGCGTGCCGCCGCCGATCGCGGGCATCCCGCCCATCGACGGCACCACCACCGCCGAGATCACCGTCGACAACGCGGCGCCCAAGGTGGGCGACACCATCGCCGTGACGTACACCGTCACCAAGCCCGCCGCCAGCAACCCCGTCGACCTGGCCCTGCCCGCCGACATCATGACGCCCAGCGGCAAGGTCGTCGCCAGCGGCGCCCAGAACGGCGACACGGCCGTCGTCGGCCCCAAGAAGAACCCGCCGGTCCCCGGCAAGGGCGCCTTCCCCGCCTTCTCCATGAGCGGCACGCTCAAGATCGAGAAGGCCGGGAGCATCACCCTGTCGCCCGGCGACTACAACATCCACACCAGCTACATCATGGAGCTGGACACCCCCTGCACCGTGACGAACCCGCCCGCACCGGGATCCGTCACCGTCGTCGCCACCGAGCAGCCCGGCGCCAACGAGCGCACCCTCGCGCTCGCCACCGCCACCGGCAAGCCCGGTGACACCGTCGCCGTCACCGGGGCCAAATTCTCCCCGAACGCCGACATCACCGTCGTCGGCCGCTCCGGGGCCGCCGAGACCGCCGACAGGACGACGGCCAAGGCCGACGCCGCCGGCGGCTTCAGCGCCTCCCTGACCGTCAACGACAAGGCCACCACCGGGATCGTCGCCTACGAGGGCGCGGCCTGGGACCCCGCCAAGGGCGCGGGCCCCGCCGCGTACACCGTCATCGACGACACCCCGACCCCGCCGAACAGCCAGAAGCTCGCCACCAGCGTCACCGCCGGACAGCTGTCGATGACCCAGGCGGGCGACAGCGTCCAGCTCTCCGCCGTCGACTTCGGCAAGGGCGGAGCCGCCGCCGGCGACCTGCGCACGGTCACCGTCCAGGACTTCCGCGGCGGACCCGCGGGCTGGTCCCTGACGGGCAAGGTCACCGACTTCACCGGACCCGGCGGGAAGATCGGCGCCGGGGCACTGTCCTGGACCCCCGCCTGCGCCACCAAGGCGGGCAGCCCCAGCACCTGCGCGGCCGGCTCCGCGGGCGGCGTCGGCAGCGCCGGCGCGACCCTGGCCTCCACCCCCAACGGGGCGCTCACCGGCGGTGAGTTCACCGTCGACGCCAAGCTGTCCCTGAACGTCCCGGCGTTCACGGCGCCCGGCGCCTACAACGGTGTGCTGACCCTCACGCTCACCTGACCGCACGGCGGGCCGGGCGCGCACCCGGTCGGCCCGCCCCACCCCCGGGGACCCCCATGCCGCGCACCCTCCGCACCGCCCTCCGCGCCCTGCTGCCCGCGCTGCTGCTCGGCCCGCTCCTCACCCTGCTCGGCGCACCCGCCGCCCACGCCGCCGACAACGGCGAGTTCGCCGTCTACCCGGCCGCCTCCCAGCTCGGCCAGCGCCCGTACTTCTACCTCGCCGCCGACCCCGGCGGCACCCTCACCGACAAGGTCGTCCTCACCAACCGCACCACCGGCCCGCTCACCTTCCGGCTGTACGGAGCCGACGCCTACAACACCGCGCGCGACGGCGGCTTCGCCGTGCGCTCCGCCACCGAGCGCCAGCGCGACGTCGGCGCCTGGACCCGGCCGGGACTGTCCCGCGTCACCGTCCCCGCGGGCCGCTCCGTCACCGTCCCCTACACCCTCACCGTCCCTGCCACCGCTGAGCCCGGCGACCACGTCGGCGCCCTCGTCGCCCTCGACGAACGCGTCGCCAGGACCTCCGGACAGGTCGCCGTCGGCGTCCAGAAGGCCGTCGGCGCCCGCCTCTACCTGCGCGTCAGCGGCCCCACCGTGCCCGCCCTGTCCGTCGAGGACGTCACCCTGCGGCACAGCGCCCCCCTGGTGCCCGGCACCGGCGACTCCACCGCCGTCCTCTCGTACACCCTGTACAACCGGGGCAACGTCACCCTCGACCCCAAGGTCGCCCTGCGCGCCGAGGGCCTCTTCGGGCGCACCCTGCTCGCCCGCGACCTCGCCGGAGTGCCCGCCGAACTGCTGCCCCGCCAGCGCATCCGGCTCACCGCCCGCTGGGACGGCGCACCCCAGCTCGACCGGGTCAGCGTCAGCCTCACCGCCACCGCCAAGGACGTCAGCGAGTCCGCCCGGGTGTCCTTCCTGGCCCTGCCCTGGCTCGCCGCCGGAGTGCTCCTGGCAGCCCTGCTGGCCGCCCTCGGCGCCCTGCTGCTGCGCGCCCGGAGGACTCGGGTGCTGCGGGCCGCCTGAGATCGGGGAGAATGGCCCCCATGAGCGTTCGTACCCAGTCAGCCGCACCCTCCGGGCCCGCCGCCCACCGGGCGGGCTTCGCCTGCTTCGTCGGCCGCCCCAACGCGGGCAAGTCCACCCTCACGAACGCCCTGGTCGGCCAGAAGGTGGCGATCACCTCCAACCGCCCGCAGACCACCCGGCACACGGTCCGCGGCATCGTGCACCGCCCCGACGCCCAGCTCATCCTGGTCGACACCCCGGGCCTGCACAAGCCGCGCACCCTGCTCGGCGAGCGGCTCAACGACGTGGTGCGCAGCACCTGGGCCGAGGTCGACGTCATCGGCTTCTGCCTGCCCGCCGACCAGAAGCTCGGCCCCGGCGACCGCTTCATCGCCAAGGAGCTCGCCGGGATCAGGAAGACCCCGAAGGTCGCCATCGTCACCAAGACGGACCTCGTCGACTCCAAGACCCTCGCCGAGCAGCTGATCGCCGTCGACCAGCTCGCCCGCGAGCTCGGCTTCGAATGGGCCGAGATCGTGCCCGTCTCCGCCGTCGGCGACAAGCAGGTCCAGCTGGTCGCCGACCTCATCGTGCCGATGCTCCCGGAGAGCCCGCCGCTCTACCCCGAGGGTGACCTGACCGACGAGCCCGAGCAGGTCATGGTCGCGGAGCTGATCCGCGAGGCCGCCCTGGAAGGCGTGCGCGACGAGCTGCCGCACTCCATCGCGGTCGTCGTCGAGGAGATGCTGCCGCGCGAGAACCGCCCCGCCGACAAGCCGCTGCTCGACATCCACGCCAACGTCTACATCGAGCGGCCCAGCCAGAAGGGCATCATCATCGGCCCCAAGGGCCAGCGCCTGAAGGACGTCGGCATGAAGTCCCGCAAGCAGATCGAGGCCCTGCTCGGCACCCCGGTCTTCCTCGACCTGCACGTCAAGGTCGCCAAGGACTGGCAGCGCGACCCCAAGCAGCTGCGCCGCCTGGGCTTCTGAGCCCGCGGCCCCGCCGCTCCCGGGGCCGCGCGCCCCGGGGGCCCGGGCGCCCCGGGAGGGGTCCCAGGTTCCCCGGGAGGGGGCTCAGGCGCCTTCCTTCAGCACCCTCGTCACCAGCGCGCGCTGCGCCTCGGTCAGGCTCGGGTCGGACGCGTACACCGTCCGCCCGTCCACCGTGATCTCGTACTGGAAGCCGTCCGGCACCCCGGCCGGCGGCGCCGGCGCGCACTCCGCGAAGGCCTGGTCCACCAGGTCGCGCCACTCCGCCGCGTCGAGGCGCCCCGAGGTGTCCACCTCCGCGCACCGCTCGATGCCCGCGAAGCCGCCCGTGCGTTTCACCTGAATCAGCATGGCTCCCTGTGTACCCCCCGACGGGCGGGGCGCACCCACCGGTACGCCCCGCCGTCCGCTCCCGTACCGGATTCAGCCGGTCGGCACGCCCACCTGCGACCAGGCCTTGAGCACCGCCTGCTGCTCCTCGCCGTCGCCGAACAGGGTGTGCGCCCTGGCCACCGTCAGCTTGGCGAAGTCGGCGAACGTGGCGTCCGTGGCCAGCTCCCCGCCGGTCAGCGTCTCGTACCAGATCTTCCCCGCGCGCTCCCACGCGTAGCCGCCCAGCGCGGTGGCCAGCAGGTAGAAGGCGTGGTTGGGGATGCCCGAGTTGATGTGCACGCCGCCGTTGTCACGGCCGGTCTTCACGTAGCCGTCCATGGTGCCCGGCTGCGGGTCCTTGCCCAGCACGTCGTCGTCGTAGGCGGTGCCCGGCTCCTTCATGGAGCGCAGCGCCACGCCGGTGACGTTGGGGCCGAGCAGGCCCTGGCCGATCAGCCAGTCCGCCTCGGCGGCGTTCTGCCCCAGCGCGTACTGCTTGATCAGCGAGCCGAAGACGTCCGACATGGACTCGTTGAGCGCGCCGGACTGCTGGAAGTACTCCAGGTTGGCCGAGTACTGCGTCACGCCGTGGGTCAGCTCGTGCCCGATCACGTCCAGCGGCAGCGTGAAGTCCAGGAACAGGTCGTTGTCCCCGTCGCCGAACACCATCTGCTGCCCGTCCCAGAAGGCGTTGTCGTAGTTCTCGCCGTAGTGCACGGTCGCGTTCAGCGGCAGGCCCTCGCCGTCGATGGAGTGCCGCCCGTACGCCTTCAGGTACAGCTCGAACGTGGCGCCCAGGCCCGCGTGCGCGCGGTTGACGGACGCGTCCTGGGAGGGCCCGTCGGACTCGGAGTGCACCTTGCGCCCGGGAGTGACCTCCTGGCGCTCGGCGTCGTAGATCGTCCGCTTGGGCTTGTCCGACGGCGTCCCGGGGGCGGCGGGGGCCAGGCCGCGCACCGTCGTCAGACGGCGGCGGGTGCGCTGGAGGGCGTCGTGCTCGAGGGTGCGGGATGCCGGGTCGGCGAGTGCGGGGTCCTCGTTGGTGGCCAGCTTGTCGAGGACGTGCGGCGGCACGATGGTGCAGAAGACCGGGTGGAACCGGTGGGCGTTGGCGTCCATGTCGGGAGGGTGGCACTCGGTTATGCCCGTGTCACTACCTGCGACCATGATTGCCGAAATGGAGTGATGGATCACCATTCACCCGTAACTCATTCGGCGTCCCGCATACTGAAACGGGACCGCCGTCCCCGCGTCGCTGGGCTAGGCTGCCGCCATCATGCGTTTCGGGCTGCTTCTCCTTAGCTGCCGCGGCGAGGGCCTGTAGTCGTAGGCCGACCCCCTCCCCGCGGGTTTCGGTGTTGCGTTCGACAGTCGGCCGTCCCTCCCGCTGGACCCGAGGAGCCCAACGCAATGTCCCAGCCCGTAGGCAGCCCGACGCCGGTCACCAACGCGACCCACACGCAGAAGCCGTCCGGCATGCCGATCCACAAGTACGGCGTGTACGAGCAGGTCGACATCCCGGACCGCAGCTGGCCGGACCGGCGCATCACCAAGGCTCCGCGCTGGCTCTCCACCGACCTGCGCGACGGCAACCAGGCCCTGATCGACCCGATGTCGCCCGCCCGCAAGCGCGAGATGTTCGACCTGCTGGTGCGCATGGGCTACAAGGAGATCGAGGTCGGCTTCCCCTCCTCGGGCCAGACCGACTTCGACTTCGTGCGCTCCATCATCGAAGAGGGCGCGATCCCGGACGACGTCACCATCTCCGTACTGACCCAGGCCCGCGAGGACCTGATCGAGCGGACCGTGGAGTCCCTGGTCGGCGCCAAGCGCGCCACCGTGCACCTGTACAACGCCACCGCGCCGACCTTCCGCCGCGTGGTCTTCCGCGGCTCCAAGGAAGACATCAAGCAGATCGCCGTCGACGGCACCCGCCTGGTGATGGAGTACGCCGACAAGCTGCTGGGCGACGAGACCGCCTTCGGCTACCAGTACAGCCCGGAGATCTTCACCGACACCGAGCTGGACTTCGCCCTGGAGGTCTGCGAGGCCGTCTGCGACGTCTGGCAGCCCGAGGCCGGCCGCGAGATCATCCTCAACCTGCCCGCCACCGTGGAGCGTTCGACGCCCTCCACGCACGCGGACCGCTTCGAGTGGATGAGCCGCCACCTGACCCGCCGCGAGCACGTCTGCCTGTCGGTGCACCCGCACAACGACCGCGGCACCGCCGTCGCCGCCGCCGAGCTGGCGATCATGGCAGGCGCCGACCGCATCGAGGGCTGCCTGTTCGGCCAGGGCGAGCGCACCGGCAACGTCGACCTGGTCACCCTGGGCATGAACCTGTTCTCCCAGGGCGTGGACCCGCAGATCGACTTCTCGCAGATCGACGAGATCCGCCGCACCAGCGAGTACTGCAACCAGATGGAGGTCCACCCGCGCCACCCCTACGCGGGCGACCTGGTCTACACCGCCTTCTCCGGCTCCCACCAGGACGCCATCAAGAAGGGCTTCGACGCCATGGAGGCCGACGCGGCCGCCAAGGGCGTCGGCGTGGACGACATCGAGTGGGCCGTGCCGTACCTGCCCATCGACCCCAAGGACGTCGGCCGCTCCTACGAGGCCGTCATCCGGGTCAACTCCCAGTCCGGCAAGGGCGGCATCGCGTACGTCCTGAAGAACGACCACAAGCTGGACCTGCCGCGCCGGATGCAGATCGAGTTCTCCCGCATCATTCAGGCCAAGACCGACGCCGAGGGCGGCGAGGTCACGCCGAAGGCCATCTGGGACGTCTTCCAGGACGAGTACCTGCCCAACCCGGACAACGCCTGGGGCCGCATCCAGCTGCGTTCCGGCCAGACGACCACGGACACCGACGGCCGCGACACCCTGACCGTCGAGGCCACCGTGGACGGCGCCGACACGGTGCTGACCGGCACCGGCAACGGCCCGATCTCCGCGTTCTTCGAGGCCCTGGCCGCCACCGGCGTCGACGCCCGGCTGCTGGACTACCAGGAGCACACGATGAGCGAGGGCGCCTCCGCGCAGGCCGCCTCGTACATCGAGTGCGCCATCGACGGAAAGGTGCTGTGGGGCATCGGCATCGACGCCAACACCACCCGCGCCTCCCTGAAGGCCGTCGTCTCGGCCGTCAACCGCGCGTCGCGCTAGTTCCCACCTCGTTCCCACGGCTTCCACCAGCACCGTTCGGACCCCGTCCGCCCCTTGGGGCAGGCGGGGTTCGGCCATGTCGTGGCGTTGTCATGACGAGGTGCTGACGCCACGTCGCCGATGTGGCTAACATCACGTCAACACGGCGATGTTGCCGGGACATGACGGAGGTGCGACGTGCTGCAAGCTCGATCACCGCGCGGCCGGAAAGTGCGCCTCTGCGGCATCCGCACGTCGTGGAACACGGTGGGGGACGGCGAGTTCTTCTGCCCCGACTGCGGAGGCGACCGCAACTACCGCCGTCGCACCGGCCGCCGCCGCTTCACCCTCCTCGGCGTCCCGCTGCTGCCCCGCGGCCTGGCCGGGCCGGTCGTCGAATGCGCCTCCTGCCGCGCCCACTTCGCCACCGACACCCTCGACCACCCCACCACCGCCCGCTTCTCCGCGATGCTGCGCGACGCCGTCCACACCGTGGCCCTCGCCGTGCTCGCCGCGGGCGGCACCTCCTCGCGCACCGTGCGCCGCACCGCCGTCGACACCGTGCGCGCCGCCGGGTTCGAGGAGTGCACCGAGGAGCAGCTGACGGCCCTCATCGAGGCCCTCGCCGCCGACACCGGCCGCTTCGTCAGCGACAGCGGCCCGTGCGGTGCCGCCCTCGCCATCGAGCTGCACGAGGCCCTGGAGCCGCTCGCCCCGCACCTGGCCCCCGCCGGGCGCGAGTCGATCCTGCTCCAGGGGGCCCGCATCGCCCTGGCCGACGGCGCCTACAGCCCCGCCGAGCGCGAGGTCCTCTCCATCGTCGGCGGCGCCCTCCAGCTGTGCGCCGACGACACCGCCCGGCTCCTGGCGACGGCCCGCACCCCGTCCTGACCGCGCGCGCCACCCCGCGCCGCACGCCTCCCGCCGCAGCCGCGACACGGGCCCCGGACAGTAACCCGGGGCCCATTTCCGTACGCCTCTGGATACGGCTCCCGCTGCGGCTCCCGTACGCCTCCCGCACTCCCGTGCACCGTCGGAGCGACCCCGCGGGGCCACCCGTAGAACGCGCTTCCGGCGATTCCCGGGACCGCCCGCGCCCGGCCCATTCGCCCTCTCAGCGGCCCTCCGCCAGTTCGCCATGTTTCGCCACCCCGGGAAACGCCAATTCGCCATGTTTCGCCACCCCGAGAAAGCGTCCGAGTTCTGCGAATTACTGATCAGCTTCCGTCACTTGCCCGCCCGTACCCCCCACCACCTGCAATCCTTCCTCCGTGCCCGCTCCGATCGACTCGCGAATCCACCCTCTCCGAGGCCACTGCGCCGAGGGAAGAGGGAAATGGATTCAGAAAGGGCAGTCATGGTGAAGGAAGAAAAGGAACGCCCCCGCGCGGGGACGATTGGACCCGCGAAGGACGCCGGCTTCTTCACGGTTCACACAGGAGGGTGTCGGGTGATGGTCCTGCCAGTCGGTTCGTACGTCGTCGAGCTCCGCACCGGGCGCGTGGCCCGCGTCATGGGCCACGAGGGCCCCTACGTCCAGCTGCGCCCCTTCGGCGGCGGCAGGGAATGGGACTGCCCGCCCGAGGGCGTGCGCATCGCCACCACCGCCGAACGCCTCAGCGCCGCCACCGCCTACGCCAACGCCCGCAGCCGCGGCGAGGTCCCCTAGGGACCTCGGGACCTCCCAGGGCCCCGGGCCGGGACGGCCACGGCGCGCGCCCGCGTACGCGACAATGGACGCATGAGTCTGTTCCGCGACGACGGCATCGTGCTGCGCACCCAGAAGCTGGGCGAGGCGGACCGGATCATCACCCTGCTCACCCGCGGCCACGGACGCGTCCGCGCCGTCGCCCGCGGCGTGCGCCGCACCAAGTCCAAGTTCGGCGCCCGCCTCGAACCGTTCTCCCACGTCGACGTGCAGTTCTTCTCCCGCGGCGGCGAACTCGTCGGCCGCGGCCTCCCCCTGTGCACCCAGAGCGAGACCATCGCCCCCTACGGCAGCGGCATCGTCACCGACTACGCCCGCTACACCGCCGGCACCGCGATGCTGGAGACCGCCGAACGCTTCACCGACCACGAGGGCGAACCCGCCGTCCAGCAGTACCTCCTCCTCGTCGGCGGCCTGCGCACCCTCGCCCGCGCCGAACACGCCCCCGGCCTCATCCTCGACGCCTTCCTGCTGCGCTCCCTCGCCGTCAACGGCTACGCCCCCAGCTTCGACGACTGCGCCCGCTGCGGCCTGCCCGGACCCAACCGCTTCTTCTCCGTCTCCGCGGGCGGAGTGATATGCGGCGACTGCCGCGTCCCCGGCAGCGTCGTACCCTCTGCGGAGGCCGTCGGACTCCTCAGCGCCCTGCTCACCGGAGACTGGGCGACGGCCGACGCGTGCGAGGCGCGCCACGTCAGGGAGGGCAGCGGACTGGTGTCCGCCTACCTGCACTGGCACCTGGAGCGCGGACTGCGCTCGCTGCGGTACGTAGAGAAGAGCTAGGAGAGTGTGACCCACATGGCACGACGCGGAATCCTTGGGCGGCAGCGCCGCGAGTACAAGGTCCCCGAGCCGCACCCCTCCGGCGCCCGCCCGCCGAAGATCCCCGGCGAGCTCGTGCCCGGCCACGTCGCCGTCGTCATGGACGGCAACGGCCGCTGGGCCAAGGAGCGCGGCCTGCCCCGCACCGAGGGCCACAAGGTCGGCGAGGGCGTCGTCCTCGACGTCCTCAAGGGCTGCCTGGAGCTCGGCGTCAAGAACCTCTCCCTGTACGCCTTCTCCACCGAGAACTGGAAGCGCTCGCCCGACGAGGTCCGCTTCCTGATGAACTTCAACCGCGACGTCATCCGCCGCCGCCGCGACGAGATGGACGAGCTCGGCATCCGCATCCGCTGGGCCGGCCGCATGCCCAAGATGTGGAAGTCCGTCGTCCAGGAGCTCCAGGTCGCCCAGGAGCAGACCAAGGACAACGACGCCATGACGCTGTACTTCTGCGTCAACTACGGCGGCCGCGCCGAGATCGCCGACGCCGCCCAGGCCATCGCCCGCGACGTCGCCGCCGGCAAGCTCGACCCGGCCAAGGTCAACGAGAAGACCTTCGCCAAGTACCTGTACTACCCGGACATGCCGGACGTCGACATCTTCCTGCGCCCCAGCGGCGAGCAGCGCACCTCCAACTTCCTCATCTGGCAGTCCAGTTACGCCGAGATGATCTACCAGGACGTGCTCTGGCCCGACTTCGACCGCCGCGACCTGTGGCGCGCCTGCCTGGACTTCGCCTCCCGCGACCGCCGCTTCGGCGGCGCCATCCCCAACGACGAGCTGGAGCGCACCCAGCGGATGCTCCAGAAGTAGCGCGTACGCGTACGACGGCGGGGGCGGCACCGGACCACCGGTACCGCCCCCGCCGTCTCACACGCCCGAGCGCTCGCCCACGTGCCTACACGCCGGCGCTCGCGCACTCCGCACACGTACCGAAGATCTCCACCGTGTGCGCCACGTTCACGAAGCCGTGCTGCGCCGCCACCGACTCCGCCCACTGCTCCACCGCCGGGCCCTCGACCTCCACGGCCTTCCCGCACGCCCGGCACACCAGGTGGTGGTGGTGCTCGCCCGACGAACAACGCCGGTACACCGCCTCACCGTCCGACGTGCGCAGCACGTCCACCTCGCCGGCGTCCGCCAGCGACTGCAGCGTCCGGTACACCGTCGTCAGACCCACCGACGCGCCCTGGTGCTTGAGCATGTCGTGCAGTTCCTGCGCGGAGCGGAACTCGTCCACCTCGCTCAGCGCCGCCGACACGGCCGCCCGCTGTCGGGTCGACCGGCCGCGCACCGGGGGTCCAGCCGTCACCACAGGTGCCTCCTCAAACGTCCGCCGTACGAAGAACTACGCCGGACCATTCTGCCAGGCGCCCCGCCGGGCCCCTCAGACCTTCACGTCGTCCGAAGGCCCGCGCACCCCCGGCACCGCCACGTCGCACCGCTCCCGCGGCACCTCCACGGCCCGCGCCCGCCGCCGCGCCATCGGCGCCGCCAGCGCCGTGAGCAGCACGAACGCACCGATCGCGAGCAGCACGATCGTCGCACCCGGCGGCACGTCCCGGTAGTACGACGTGACGGTCCCGGCCATCGTCACCGCCACTCCGAGCACCACCGACAGCACGAACGTCACCAGGAACGAGCGCGACACCTGCTGCGCCGCCGCCACCGGCACCACCATCAGGGCGCTCACCAGCAGCAGGCCCACCACGCGCATCGCCACCGTCACCGTCACCGCGGCCGTCACCGCGATCAGCAGGTTCAGCGCCCGCACCGGCAGGCCCGTCACCCGGGCGAACTCCTCGTCCTGGCTGATCGCGAACAGCTGCCTGCGCAGCCCCACCGTCACCAGCAGGACGAACGCCGCCAGCACGCAGATCGTCACGATGTCCTCGTCCGACACCGTCGACAGCGAACCGAACAGGTACGAGTTCAGGTTCGCGTTCGACCCGGTCGGCGACAGGTTGATCAGCATCACGCCGCCGGCCATGCCGCCGTAGAACAGCATCGCCAGCGCGATGTCGCCGCGGGTGCGCCCGTAGGCCCGGATCAGTTCCATCACGACCGCGCCGACCACCGCCACCGCCGTCGCCATCCACACCGGATTCGTCGACAGCAGGAAGCCGAGGCCCACACCGGTCATCGCCACGTGGCCCACGCCGTCGCCCATCAGCGCCTGCCGGCGCTGCACGAGGTGGATGCCCACGGCGGGCGCCGTGATGCCCACCAGCACGGCGGCCAGCAGCGCCCGCTGCATGAAGGGGTCCTGGAGGAATTCCATGATCAGGTCAGCAGTCCCGTGCGAAGCGGCTCACCGGCCGCGTGCGGATGTACGTGGTCGTGGCCGGGCAGCGCGTGCTGTCCCACGGCCTCGGGCGGCGGGCCGTCGTGCACCACGCAGCCGTCGCGCAGCACCACCGCCCGGTCGATCAGCGGCTCCAGCGGCCCCAGCTCGTGCAGCACCAGCAGCACCGTGGTGCCCCGCACCACCTGGTCGCGCAGCGTCTCGGCGAGCACCTCCTGGCTGGCCAGGTCCACGCCCGCCATCGGCTCGTCCATGATCAGCAGCTCCGGCTCGCTGGCCAGCGCCCGGGCGATCAGCACCCGCTGGTGCTGCCCGCCCGACAGGGCGCCCACCGCGTCCTTGGCCCGGTCCGCCAGGCCCACCAGCGCGATGGCCCGCTCCACGGCCTCCCGGTCCGCCCGGCGCGGCCGGCCGAGCCGGGTGCGCGAGAGCCGGCCCGACGCCACGACCTCGCGGATCGTCGCGGGCACCCCGCTCGTCGCGGTCGTGCGCTGCGGTACGTACCCCACCCGCGCCCACTGCCGGAAGCGCCTGAGCTCCGTACCGAACAGCTCCACCGAGCCGCCGGTCAGCGGCACCTGGCCGATCACCGAGCGGACCGCGGTGGACTTGCCCGAGCCGTTGGCGCCCAGCAGCGCCACGACCTCGCCGCGCTGGACGGTCAGGTCCACGCCGCGCAGCACCGGGCGCGAGCCCAGCGTGGCCGTGGCCCCGCGCAGGGATATGACTGGATCCATGGCTCGCGCCTCCGGTGGCTGGCTGGGGTGGGGGATCACTTGGCGCCGAGCGCCTTCTGCAGTGCGGTGAGGTTGGAGTCCATGACCGCGAGGTAGTCAGCGCCCTTGGAGGCGTCGGTGATTCCCTCCAGCGGGTCCAGGACGTCCGTCTTCAGGCCGGTGTCCTTCGCCAGCGTCTTCGCCGTGCGGTCGCTGGCCAGCGTCTCGAAGAAGACGGTGGAGACCTTGTCCTTCTTCGCGATCTCCTGGAGCGCCTTGACGCGGGCCGGGGTCGGCTCGGCCTCCGGGTCGATGCCCGCGACGCCCTCCTGGACCAGGCCGTAGCGCTCGGCGAGGTAGCCGAAGGCGGAGTGGGTGGTGATGAAGGTCTTCGTCGCGGTGTTCTTCAGGCCGGCGGCGAACTTCGCGTCCAGCGCCTTGAGCTCGCCCACCAGCTTCGCGGTGTTCTTCCGGTAGTCCGCCGCGTGGTCCGGGTCGGCCTTCTCCAGGGAGGCGCCGACGCCCTTGGCGACCTCGGCGTACTTCACCGGGTCCAGCCAGACGTGCGGGTCGGCGCCGGCCTCGTCGCCGTGGTCGTGGTCCGCGTGGTCCTCGGCGCCGTGGTCGTGGCCGACCTCGGTGCCGTGCTTCTCCAGGCTGGTCAGGGAGGCCGCGTCCACGGTGTTCTTCACCCCGGCCTGCTTGATCGCGTCGTCGACGGCCGGCTGGATGCCCTTGAGGTACAGGACGTAGTCCGCCCGGCTCAGGTCGGAGACCTGGCGCGGCTTGAGCTCCAGGTCGTGCGGCTCCACGCCCGGCTTGGTCAGGGTCTGTACGGAGACGTGGCCGCCGCCGATCCGCTCGGCCAGGAACTGCATCGGGTAGAACGACGCCACCACGCTCAGCTTGCCGTCCGCGGCCTTGTCGGCGGCGGTGGAGGAACCGGAGCAGGCGGAGAGGGTGACCAGGCCCAGGGCAACGGCTCCGGAGACGGCGGCGGTGGGTATCAGGCGTCGTACGTTCATGACACTCATTTTCAACAAAACTGGAAACGATTGTCAACAAGGCCTATGAGCACACCCCCGCCCGCGACCCCCGGCCGCTCCCGCGCGCCCCCGGCCCCCGGCACCCAGGGCCCCCTACGGGGAACCGATTTGATCCGGCCCCCGGACCCGCCGCTACCCTGAGGCATTCGCCGTTCGTCGTCGTCGTAATGAAGAGAGCAACGTGGCCGCCGACAAGATCGACACCATCGTCAACCTGAGCAAGCGCCGTGGCTTCGTCTACCCCTGCAGTGAGATCTACGGTGGTCAGCGTGCCGCCTGGGACTACGGGCCGCTGGGTGTCGAGCTGAAGGAGAACATCAAGCGCCAGTGGTGGCGCTACATGGTCACCTCGCGCGAGGACGTCGTCGGTATCGACTCGTCGGTGATCCTGGCCAGCGAGGTCTGGGAGGCCTCCGGCCACGTCGCCACCTTCTCCGACCCCCTCACCGAGTGCACCAGCTGCCACAAGCGCTTCCGCGCCGACCACCTCGAAGAGGCCTACGAGGAGAAGCACGGCCGGGTCCCCGCCAACGGGCTCGCCGACGTCAACTGCCCCAACTGCGGCAACAAGGGCCAGTTCACCGAGCCCAAGCAGTTCTCCGGCATGCTCGCCACCCACCTCGGCCCCACCCAGGACCAGGGCTCCGTCGCCTACCTGCGCCCCGAGACCGCCCAGGGCATCTTCACCAACTTCGGCCAGGTCCTGCAGACCTCCCGCAAGAAGCCGCCCTTCGGCATCGCCCAGATGGGCAAGTCCTTCCGCAACGAGATCACCCCCGGCAACTTTATCTTCCGCACCCGCGAGTTCGAGCAGATGGAGATGGAGTTCTTCGTCAAGCCGGGCGAGGACGAGAAGTGGCAGGAGTACTGGATGGCCGAGCGCTGGAACTGGTACACCGGCCTGGGCCTGCGCGAGGAGAACATGCGCTGGTTCGAGCACCCCCAGGAGAAGCTCTCCCACTACTCCAAGCGCACCGCCGACATCGAGTACCGCTTCCAGTTCGGCGGCAGCGAATGGGGCGAGCTCGAAGGCGTCGCCAACCGCACCGACTACGACCTCGGCGCCCACTCCAAGGCCTCCGGCCAGGACCTGCAGTTCTTCGACCAGGAGGCCGGCGAGCGCTGGACCCCCTACGTCATCGAGCCCGCCGCCGGCGTCGGCCGCACCATGCTCGCCTTCATGCTCGACGCGTACAACGAGGACGAGGCCCCCAACGCCAAGGGCGTCATGGAGAAGCGCACCGTCATGCGCCTCGACCACCGCATCGCCCCCGTCAAGGTCGCCGTCCTCCCGCTGAGCCGCAACGCCCAGCTCTCCCCGAAGGCCAAGGGCCTCGCCGCCGACCTCCGGAAGAACTGGAACATCGAGTTCGACGACGCCGGCGCCATCGGCCGCCGCTACCGCCGCCAGGACGAGATCGGCACCCCCTACTGCGTCACCGTCGACTTCGACACCCTCGACGACAACGCCGTCACCGTCCGCGAGCGCGACACCATGCAGCAGGAGCGCGTCTCCCTGGACCAGATCCAGGGCTACCTCGCCAGCCGCCTCATCGGCGCCTGACACCCCCCGCGCACCACGAAGCCCCCGGTTCCGCCTGACGGAACCGGGGGCTTCGGTGCAGACTTGCGCCCATGGCGCCGACCCAACCCGCCACGGCCGACACCATCAGCCGCTGGGACCAGCACGGCCGCAGGCACGACGTCCACCTGCGCCGCCACGGAGTCCACCGCACCCTCGACTGCGCCACCTGCGGCTGGCGCACCAGCGCCCGCCTGCTGCCCCGCGCCAAGGCCGAACAACACCTCGCCGGCGCCCACCAGGCCACCATCGACCCCGGCGGCCCCCGCCGCGGCGCCCCTCACACCCCCTCGTGACGCAACCCCCGCAACAACAGCTCGCACACCGCACGGAAATCGTCGTCCACCGTCGGCTTCACCCACTCCGCCGCGTGCACCGGATCGTGGAACCGCGCCGTCGCCGCGAACACCGCCCGCGCCGCCAGCACCGGATCGGCCACCCGGAACTCACCCGACCGCACACCCTCCCGCACGATCCGCGCCAACTGCCCGACCAGCTCCGCCAGATGCGCGTCCACCACACCGCTGTTCTCGTCGATCAGCACGCTGTACGTCGCGAACAGCTGAGGATCGTCCCCCGCCTTGTGCCGCTTCGCCTCGAACAGCACCGCGAACCACTGCCGCAGCTTCTCCTCCGCCGACTTCCCCGGCTCCGCGCTCAACTCCGCCAGCACCACCTCGGAACGGCCCAGCCACCGCGCCGTCACCGCCTCCCGCAACGCCGCCTTCGTACGGAAATGCCGGTACACACTGCCGTGGCTGACCCCGAGGGTGCGCGCCACGTCGACGACCGTCGCCTTCGCGGGGCCGAAGCGCCGCAACACGTCCTCCGTCGCCTCGAGGATGCGCTCGGCGGTCAGGGTCTCCGTCGCCATGGGGACGCCCCACCTTTCTGTCGGCTCCACTGACCGACGACGTTACCGCCCGCCGCCGACAACCCCACAAGGCTGTGGACAACGGGCGGAAACCCCAGGTCGTGGCCCGTGCGGCACCCAGTGGCGCCCCGCCACGACCACCGGTCAGTGCTCGCTGTCCAGGTGCGCCATCTGGTTCGCCGGGTAGCGCTCGCCCGCCGCCGCGCCCACCGGCACCGCACGCTCGATCGCCGCCAGCTCGTCCGCCCCCAGCGACACCTCCAGCGCCCCCAGCGCCTCCGCCAGCCGGTCCCGGCGCCGCGCGCCCACCAGCGGCACCACGTCCTCGCCCCGCGACAGCACCCAGGCGATCGCGATCTGCGCCACCGAGACGCCCTTCGCCTCGGCGATCTTCCGCAGCTGCTCCACCAGGTCCAGGTTGTGCCGCAGGTTCTCGCCCTGGAAGCGCGGGCTCATACCGCGGAAGTCGTTCGCCGCCAGCTCCCGGTCGGCCGAGAAGTGCCCGCTGATCAGGCCCCGCGACAGCACGCCGTACGCCGTCACGCCGATGCCCAGCTCACGCGCCGTCGGCAGGATCGCGTCCTCGATGCCCCGGGAGATCAGCGAGTACTCGATCTGCAGGTCCGAGATCGGCGCCACCGCCGCCGCGCGGCGCAGCGTCTCCGCCCCCACCTCGGACATCCCGATGTGACGCACGTGCCCGGCCTCGACCAGCTCCGCGATCGCGCCGACCGTCTCCTCCACCGGTACGTCGGGGTCGACGCGGGCGATCCGGTAGACGTCGATGTGGTCGGTGCCCAGGCGCTGGAGCGAGTAGGCGGCGAAGTTCTTCACGGCGGCCGGACGGCCGTCGTACCCGGTGAAACCACCCTCGACGGTGCGCAGGGCACCGAACTTCACACTGGTCAGCGCCCGCTCGCGGGCGGCGGCGGGGGCGGTGCGCAGGGCCTCGCTGATCAGCAGCTCGTTGTGGCCCATGCCGTAGAAGTCGCCGGTGTCCAGGAGCGTGATCCCGGCGTCGAGGGCCGCGTGGATCGTCGCGATCGACTCGGCCCGGTCACTGTCGCCGTACAACGCGGACATGCCCATGCACCCCAGCCCGAGGGCGGACACCCGGGGTCCGGTGGAGCCGAGGGTGCGCTGGGGGAGGGGGGTGGGAGAGGCGGGGGAGGCCGGCGAGGTGGGGGAGGTCATGGGGGGCTCCTTGGTGCGGGGCACGGGGGTGCGGGGTCTGACGGATACCGACTATGGCATGACAGCTGACAGATTTCAATATCTGTCAGTTGTCATCTGTCATCCCTTGTCTGTCATCTGTCAGTCATCAGCCGTCCGTCACCAGTGGTCATCTGTGAGCTGTCAGTCGTCATCCGTCAGCTGTCATCCGTCATCTGTCAGTCGATCTTTCGTCGATTGACATCGAGATCCGGCCAGACGTGCGACGCGTCCCGCGAAACTCACCCGAAAACCGAGTGCCCGTGGCCGGTGCGCGGGGTAGCGTCATCCGCATGTACGCGTTCTCCCAGATCTACGAGTGAGAGTGCGGCGGGCCCAAGTCCCGCCCCCCACCGGCCGTTTCACCGGCCACTGACCTTCGATCGATTCCGATCACTCCTCACCACGACGGGAGAACTCCCATGTCCAAGAGCCGCAACAACCTCCTCGGTGTCGGCGGGCAGCGCCGCAAGCTGTCCAAGGCCGACCAGCAGAGCGGCGGCCCGCGCCACGAGGACCGGCAGGTCGCCAACGACCACAAGTCCGAGCTCCTGCGCAAGATGCGTGAGCGCGCCGGCGGCCAGTCCGACGACGAGACCGGTGCGGCCGACGCCGAAGCCGGCGCCGAGCAGCAGGCCTGACGCCCCGGGCAGCCGCCCGGGCACGCACGTACGCGGGCGGGGTCCGGACCACCATCGGTGGTCCGGACCCCGCCCGTTCGTGCGCCTCCCCGCCGATCAGCCCACCAGGCGTGGCAGACGCAGGCTCAGCGCGCTCGTCAGGGCGATCGCCGCGAGCTGCACCAGCAGCGTCGTCACCAGGGCCGTGCCCATCCCGGCCGAGTCGGTCAGCGACAGGAACAGCGAGCCGAGCGTGGCGACGCCCAGGGCGAGCGCCGACTGCTGCGTCGTCACCATCACGCCGCCGCCCACGCCCGCCCGGTCGGCCGGTACCTCGGAGAGCACGATCCGGAAGACGACCGGCAGTTGCAGGCCCTGGCCCAGGCCCGCGAGGGCGACGCCGGGGAGCAGGTCCAGGGCCGACAGGTGCGGCCAGCCGCGCCACACGGTCAGGGCGAGCAGGGCGATGCCCGCCGCCTGCACGAGGGAGCCGGCCGTGACGACCCGGCTGCCCCAGCGGCGTACCAGACGGGGACCCGCCAGGGAGGCGCCGAAGAAGGCGAGCGCCATCGGCACCAGTGCCGCGCCCGCCGTCACCGCGCCCATCCCGAGGCCCTGCTGGAGGGCGACCGCGATGACGAACATGAAGCCGCTGAAGCCGATGGAGAACGGCACCACGAGCGCCAGGCCGCGGCGCAGCGAGACCAGGGAGAGCAGGCTGGGCGGGACGAGCGGGGTGCGGCCGCGGCGGTCGGCGCGTCGTTCGACGTACCAGAACGCGGCCGCGGCGAGCGGGGAGACGGCGAGCGCGACCCAGGTCCACAGCGGCCAGCCCGCGGCCCGGCCCTCGGTGAGCGGGGCGAGGAGCGTGAGCAGGGTGACGGCGAGCAGCAGGGTGCCGGGCACGTCGACGGTGGCCGGGCGCGGGGAGCGGGTCTCGGGCACGGAGCGGGCGGCGAGGAGCAGGCCGACGGCCGCGACGGGCACGTTGACCAGGAAGATCGAGCGCCAGCCGGTGCCCCAGACGTCGGCGGCGACCAGGACGCCGCCGAGGATCTGTCCGGCGACCATGGACAGGCCCGCGGTCGCGCCGTACAGGCTCATGGCCCTGGCGCGGCGGGGGCCGCTGGTGGCGGCCTGGATGGTGGCGAGGACCTGGGGGAGCATCAGCGCGGCGGCGGCGCCCTGGGCGACGCGGGCGGCGACGAGGGTCCAGGCGTCGGGGGCGAGCCCGCAGGCCAGTGAGGTGAGGCCGAAGGCGGCCATGCCGGCGAGGAACAGCCTGCGGCGCCCGAACTGGTCGCCGAGGCGGCCGCCGAGGACGAGGAGGACGGCGTAGGAGAGGCCGTACCCGGCGACGACGAGTTCCAGCAGGGCCGGTCCGGCGGCGAGGTCGTGGTCGATGGTGGGCAGCGCGACGTTGACGATGAAGAAGTCGACGAGCGGGAGCGCGGCGCCGAGGAGCACGGTGAACAGGCCGAGGGCGCCGAGCACCGGGGTCGTGTGGTGCACGACTCCGCCGGTGCGGGCAGTGGTCAGGGGGGAGGCTGTAGTACTCACGGCATCGATCCTGCGCCCGTTCCCAGCCTGGTACCAGAGTGTCTTTATCCTGGTACAAGTGCTACCTGGCAAGCGGCTGCGCGGCCGCGCACGCTGGAGGGATGACGACGATGACGCAGGAGTCCGAGGCGAGGCGGGCGGAGCTGGCGGGTTTCCTGCGCAGCCGCCGGGAGCGGATCGCGCCGGAGCGGGTGGGGCTGCCCAGGGGCGCGCGGCGGCGGACGCCGGGGCTGCGGCGCGAGGAGGTGGCGCAGCTGTCGGCGGTGGGGGTGACCTGGTACACGTGGCTGGAGCAGGGGCGGGACATCCAGGTGTCGCCGCAGGTGGCGGACGCGCTGGCGCGGGCGCTGCTGCTGGACGCGAGCGAGCGGGCGCACCTGTTCGCGCTGGCGGGGGTGGCGGACCCGGCGCCGGGCGGATCGTGTCCGACGGTGACTCCGGCGCTGCGGGCGATGCTGGAGCAGTTGTCGCCGGTTCCGGCGTGCGTGCAGAACAGCCGGTACGACATCCTCGCGTACAACGCGACGTACGGGCGGCTGCTGTGCGACCTGGACGAGCTGCCGCCGGAGGACCGCAACTGCATGTGGCTGTCGTTCACGAACCCGCGGTGGCGGGCGTCGGTGGCGGACCTGCCGGAGATGAACCGGACGATGGCGGCGAAGCTGCGGGCCTCGATGGCGGGGCACTGGAACGAGCCCGCGTGGAAGGCGCTGGTGGCGCGTCTGGAGGCGGCGTCGGGGGAGTTCCGGGAGCTGTGGGCGCGCCATGAGGTGGTGGCGGCGTCGGGCCGGGCGAAGTACGTGTTCAACGCCCATGTGGGCCGGCTCCACCTGGAGCACACGAACCTGTGGCTGGGCCCCATGTCGGGGCCGCGCCTGGTGGCGTACGTACCGCTGGACGAGGAGTCGCGGCGGGGTGTGGAGCGGCTGGCGGAGCTGGCGCCGGTGGCGGCCTGACGGGGCCGGACACCGCCCCGGGGACGTGCGCGTGGTCAGGCCTGCGGTGCCGGTTCGCGGATCTCCGGGGCGCTGAGGCGGTCGGCGGTGCGTTCCGCGGTGCGCCGGGCCCAGGTGCCGCTGGTGAGGGCGCCGACGGCGAGGACCGCGAGGCCGCAGCCGGTGATGATCCACCAGGCGGGGCGGGCCGCGTCGACGAAGCCGTCTCGGTAGGAGTCGGGGTGGGTGCCCGCGGCGAGTACGGCTCCGATGACGGCGACGCCGAGGGTCTGGCCGATCTGCCGGCTGGTGGAGGCGACGGCGGCGGCGACCCCGGCCTGGGCGCGGGGCATGCCGGAGACGGCGGTGTTGGTGATGGGGGCGTTGACCATGCCGAAGCCCAGGCCGAACAGGATGTACCCGGTGAACAGCAGGGCGGTGGTGGCCTCGGCGTCGAAGGCGGCGAAGAGCAGTCCGCTGGCGGCCATGGCGGTGCCCGCGACGAGCAGGGAGAGCCGGGGGCCGCGGCTGCCGACGAGCCGTCCGGACAGCGGCGCGCACACGAAGGTGAGCGCGGCCATGGGCAGCATGTACAGGCCCGCGTCCAGGGCGTCGAGGCCGCGGACGTCCTGCAGGTAGAGGGTGTTGAGGAAGAGGAAGCCGCCGAGCGCGGAGAAGGCGCAGATGGCGATGACGGTGGCGCCGCTGAACGGGGCGGAGCGGAAGAACCGCAGGTCGATGAGGGGTTCGGCGCGCCGGGGCTCGTACAGCAGCAGTCCGGTGAGGGCGAGGGCGGCGACCGCGGCGAAGACCGGGCTGGACTCGATGATCGCGTACGTGAGCGAGCCGAGGAGCACCATGACCAGGACCTGGCCCACGGGGTCGGGGCGGCGGGGCCTGGGGGCGCGGGACTCGGGGACGTAGCGCAGGGTCAGGGCGAGGGCGGCGAGGCCGACGGGCAGGTTGACCCAGAAGATGGACCGCCAGCCGACGGTGTCCACGAGCAGGCCGCCGACGAGGGGGCCGGCGGCCATGGAGATGCCGACGACGGCGCCCCAGACGCCGATCGCGCGGGCGCGTTCGCGGGGGTCGGTGAAGGTGTTGGTGATGATCGACATCGCCACGGGGTTGAGCATGGACCCGCCGACGGCCTGGACCATCCGGAAGGCGACGAGGGCCTCCAGGCTGGGGGCGACGGAGCAGAGCACCGAGCCGAGGGTGAAGAGGACGAGCCCGGCGGTGAAGACCTTGCGGCGGCCGATGCGGTCGGCGGTGGAGCCGGCCGGCATCAGCAGGGAGGCGAGGACCAGGGTGTAGGCGTCGATCGTCCACTGCATGCCGGCGACGGAGGCGTGCAGTTCCTTCTGCATGGACGGCAGCGCGACGTTGAGGACCGTGTTGTCGAGGCTGACGATCAGCAGGCTCATGCAGCAGATGGCGAGGACGAGCATGCGGCGCCGGGGTGTGAGCTCGGGCATGTTCAGATAGTACGACTAACTAAAGAGTGCCGTCGTACGCGACAATGGGGGGATGACCGTGCTTTCCCCGTACTCCCCGCTGGCCATCGGGCCGAACACCGTGCAGCCGCCCGTGGTGCTCGCCCCCATGGCGGGCATCACCAACGCGCCCTTCCGCACCCTCTGCCGCGAGTTCAGCGGCGGCAAGGGCCTGTTCGTGAGCGAGATGATCACGACCCGGGCGCTGGTGGAGCGCAATGACAAGACGATGCAGCTGATCCGCTTCGACGCGAGCGAGACGCCGCGCTCGATCCAGCTGTACGGGGTGGACCCGGTCACCGTCGGCAAGGCCGTCCGGATGATCGTGGACGAGGACCTGGCCGACCACATCGACCTGAACTTCGGCTGCCCGGTGCCCAAGGTGACCCGCAAGGGCGGCGGCTCGGCGCTGCCGTACAAGCGGCCGCTGCTGCGCGCGATCCTGCACGAGGCGGTGTCCAACGCGGGCGACCTGCCGGTGACGATGAAGATGCGCAAGGGCATCGACGACGACCACATCACCTTCCTGGACGCGGGCCGCATCGCGGTCGAGGAGGGCGTGACCGCGATCGCGCTGCACGGGCGCACGGCCGCGCAGCACTACGGCGGCACGGCGGACTGGGACGCCATCAAGCGGCTGAAGGACCACGTGCCGGAGATCCCGGTGCTGGGCAACGGCGACATCTGGTCGGCGGACGACGCGCTGCGGATGGTCCGTGAGACGGGCTGCGACGGCGTGGTCGTGGGGCGCGGCTGCCTGGGGCGGCCGTGGCTGTTCGCGGACCTGGTGGCGGCCTTCGAGGGCCGCCAGGAGTACGCGCAGCCGTCGCTGCGGGTGGTCGCGGACGCGATGGTGCGGCACGCGACGCTGCTGGGGGAGTGGCTGGGCGACGAGTCGCGCGGAGTCATCGACTTCCGCAAGCACGTGGCCTGGTACCTCAAGGGCTTCTCGGTGGGCTCGGAGATGCGCAAGCGCCTCGCGGTCACCTCCACCCTCGCGGACCTGCGCGGCGGTCTGGACGAGCTGGACCTGGACCAGGCGTGGCCGGTGGGCGCGGACGGGCCGCGCGGGCGGACCTCGGGCAACAACCGGGTGGTCCTGCCGGACGGCTGGCTCAAGGACCCGTACGACTGCGCGGGGATCAGCGAGGACGCGGAGCTGGACACCTCGGGCGGCTGACACCCGGTGTCAGGCGTCTCCCGGGGTGTCCCCGGATGACGTGTGAGCGGCCCGGGGCGGTCAAGGAGTGAGACGGCAGGCGTCCGGAACGCGTCGAAGAGCGCGTGATTCTCGCCACCCTTGATGGGGGTGCCGCTCAGATGAGCGGATCTTGTGGGTGTGTGGAAGATGAAGAGTGGCACTGGGTGCCACCCTTCTTTCGTTCAAGAAGTGAACTCACATGCCGAGCTAGCCGCTCATGTGAGCGTCGAGGCCCTCGGTTGGGTCAAGAAGTCTTCGGGCCCTGAAAACGTGCCCTACCCATCAGTCACTTTTGATCTGCTGGCGGACGAGTGGTTATGGCCGTACGTCGGATAGGCGTACCTCCCCAGGAGCCTTCGATCTGGGTATGTTCCTCGCCGTCAGGGCAGCCACCGAGTCATCGAGAGGTCGAGACCCGTGTCGGAAAACAAAGATCAGAAGTTCGTCTACGACTTCACCGAGGGCAACAAGGACCTCAAGGACCTCCTCGGTGGCAAGGGTGCGAACCTCGCCGAGATGACCAACCTCGGCCTTCCCGTCCCTCCGGGCTTCACGATCACGACCGAGGCGTGCAAGACCTACCTCGACAGCGGCGACGAGCCGGCCGCGCTGCGCGACGAGGTGAGCGCCCACCTCGACGCCCTTGAGAAGACCATGGGCAAGAAGCTCGGCCAGGCCGACGACCCGCTGCTGGTCTCCGTACGCTCCGGCGCCAAGTTCTCCATGCCCGGCATGATGGACACGGTCCTCAACATCGGGCTCTCCGACGCCTCCGTACCCGGCCTCGCCGCCCAGTCCGGCAACGAGCGCTTCGCCTGGGACTCCTACCGCCGCCTCATCCAGATGTTCGGCAAGACCGTCCTCGGCGTGGACGGCGAGCTGTTCGAGGAGGCCCTCGACGAGGCCAAGGCCGCCAAGAAGGTCACCGTCGACACCGACCTGGACGCCGGCGACCTCAAGAAGCTCGTCAAGCAGTTCAAGAAGATCGTCGCCGACGAGGCCGGCCGGGACTTCCCGCAGGACCCGCGCGAGCAGATGGACCTCGCCATCAAGGCCGTCTTCGACTCCTGGAACGGCGACCGCGCCAAGCTCTACCGCCGCCAGGAGCGCATCCCGCACGACCTGGGCACCGCCGTCAACGTCTGTTCCATGGTCTTCGGCAACCTCGGCCCCGACTCCGGCACCGGCGTCGCCTTCACCCGCGACCCCGCCTCCGGCCACCAGGGCGTCTACGGCGACTACCTGCAGAACGCGCAGGGCGAGGACGTCGTCGCCGGCATCCGCAACACCGTGCCGCTCGCCGAGCTGGAGTCGATCGACAAGAAGTCGTACGACCAGCTGATGCAGATCATGGAGACCCTCGAAACGCACTACAAGGACCTGTGCGACATCGAGTTCACCATCGAGCGCGGCCAGCTGTGGATGCTCCAGACCCGCGTCGGCAAGCGCACCGCGGGCGCCGCCTTCCGCATCGCCACCCAGCTGGTGGACCAGGGCCTGATCGACGAGGCCGAGGCGCTGCAGCGGGTCAACGGCGCGCAGCTGGCGCAGCTGATGTTCCCGCGCTTCGACGAGAACGCCAAGGCCGAGCTGCTCGGCCGGGGCATCGCGGCCTCCCCGGGCGCCGCGGTCGGCAAGGCCGTCTTCGACTCGTACACCGCAGTCAAGTGGTCGCGCTCGGGCGAGAAGGTCATCCTGATCCGCCGCGAGACCAACCCCGACGACCTGGACGGCATGATCGCCGCCGAGGGCATCCTGACCTCCCGCGGCGGCAAGACCTCGCACGCCGCCGTGGTCGCCCGCGGCATGGGCAAGACCTGCGTGTGCGGCGCCGAGGACCTGGAGGTCGACACCAAGCGCCGCCGCATGACGGTCGGCGGCACGGTGATCGAGGAGGGCGACGTCGTCTCCATCGACGGCTCCACCGGCAAGGTCTACCTGGGCGAGGTCCCGGTCGTGCCGTCCCCGGTCGTGGAGTACTTCGAGGGCCGCATGCACGCGGGCGCCGACGACGCCGACGAACTGGTCGCGGCCGTGCACCGGATCATGGCGTACGCGGACCGGGTGCGCCGGCTGCGGGTGCGGGCCAACGCGGACAACGCCGAGGACGCGCTGCGGGCGCGCCGCTTCGGGGCGCAGGGCATCGGCCTGTGCCGCACCGAGCACATGTTCCTGGGCGAGCGCCGCGAGATGGTCGAGCGGCTGATCCTCGCCGACACCGACGAGGAGCGCGAGTCCGCCCTGGCGGAGCTGCTGCCGCTGCAGAAGAAGGACTTCGTCGAGCTGTTCGAGGCCATGGACGGGCTGCCGGTGACGGTGCGCCTGCTGGACCCGCCGCTGCACGAGTTCCTGCCCGACATCACCGAGCTGTCGGTACGCGTCGCGCTCGCCGAGTCCCGCAAGGACCACAACGAGAACGACCTGCGGCTGCTCCAGGCCGTGCACCGGCTGCACGAGCAGAACCCGATGCTGGGCCTGCGCGGCGTGCGCCTCGGCCTGGTCATTCCCGGCCTGTTCACCATGCAGGTGCGCGCCATCGCGGAGGCCGCCACGCAGCGCATCGAGGCCAAGGGCGACCCGCGCGCCGAGATCATGATCCCGCTGGTCGGTACCGTCCAGGAGCTGGAGCTGGTGCGCGACGACGCCGAGCAGGTCCTCGCCGAGGTCCAGGCGGCCACCGGCGTGGAGCTGAAGCTGGCGCTCGGCACGATGATCGAGCTGCCCCGGGCCGCGCTGACCGCCGGTCAGATCGCGGAGGCCGCCGAGTTCTTCAGCTTCGGCACCAACGACCTGACCCAGACCGTGTGGGGCTTCAGCCGCGACGACGTCGAGGCCAGCTTCTTCACCGCGTACCTGGAGAAGGGCATCTTCGGCGTCTCCCCGTTCGAGACGATCGACAAGGACGGCGTCGGCTCGCTGGTCGAGCACGCGGTCAAGCAGGGCAGGGCCACCCGCCCCGACCTCAAGCTCGGCGTGTGCGGCGAGCACGGCGGCGACCCGGAGTCGGTGCACTTCTTCCACGAGGTGGGCCTGGACTACGTCTCCTGCTCGCCCTTCCGGATCCCGGTGGCGCGCCTGGAGGCCGGTCGCGCGGCGGCCGCCTCCCGCGGCTCCGACAGCCGCTGAGACCCCCGGGCCCCGGGTCCGGTCGGGGACCGGGGGCCCGGGCGGGCACTCCCGAGGCGCGGGAGCGGCCCGCCTCGCTGACCTCATGGCCTGCTGAAGCGTCACTCTGCTGACCTGCGGTTCAGTAGCGACGACCGATGAGCACCCGCTCGCCGCCCGTCCCTTCCCACCCTCACCGGCGGGCGGCGGCACCCCGGGTGCGAGAATGCGGCGGACACCTCGTGCGGAGGTGTCCGCCGCGCTGTTTCCACCTCTCGTCCGCTCCCCGGGCGGAACCCTTTGCTCCGTGCGCATGCGTGAGATGCCCCGTGCACATGCGCGAGATGCCTCGTGCACATGCGTGAGACGCCCCGTGCGCATACGTGAGCGGAAATGCGAGTACCCGTTGAATTACGGCCGGTTGAATTCTGGCCTGTTGAATTCCGGACCGTTAGCGGCAGCCGAAGGGGTGCGGCTCCGAGGGCCCCGGCGGTCGAAAGATTCCCGCCATTCGTACCGCAAACGTGGTCGGGGTGCGGCCTCCGGATCCCCACCCGGTGGCCGCACCCCATTACCCCTGCCGGACGTGGGAGCCGCAACCTCCACCGACCGCCGCCGGGCGTCCAAAGCCCCCCACGGTCTTCATGACGCCACTTCGGTGCTGAAGGTTTCCTGCCCGACGCGTACAGCCTTTCGGTTTGCGGGGGTCTTCCGCGACGCGTTTCAACTGTGGCCGAAACTCCATGGTGACCTCCCGTGATGGCATGCATACTCAGTGGTGGGGGTGATTGCGGATGCAACAGGTGGGGGTTCAGTGCTTCGTATCCATTTCTCCGGGGACGACCTCGCGGCGGTCCGGATGGCCCCGCGGCCCGATGTGATGTGGGAAACCGTTCTCAGTTTTCACCGATTGCGCGACCGGCGCGGAGCGGTGGTGTTCGGGGAATGGCGCACCGAAACGCGCAGGAGGCTCAACGGCGAGACCAGGCTGCTGTCGGCGCTCATCCCGCCCCGCGGCTATTTCCCGGACTTCCTCACGCCCGCGGAGGGCGTGCACGGGCTCGACGCGGGCCTCCAGGCCGTCCGGGCCACCCCGCCCGCCCGGCTCCACGCCGAACTGACCCTGCTCGGCCGCGACCGGCTCCGCCCCGCCGCGCCGCCGACCCGGCTCGCCTCGCTCGCCGAGGGCGGCCCGGAGGCCATGAGCCGCCTGGTGGGCGCCCTGCGCAGCTACCACCGGGCCGCCATCGAGCCGTACTGGCCGCAGGTCCAGGCCCGGGTGGAGGCCGACCGGGCGGTACGCGGCCGGGCCCTGCTCGACGGCGGCGCCGAGGAACTCCTGGCCCGGCTCCCGCCGATGCTCCGCTGGCGCGCGCCCTACCTGGAGTGCGACTACCCGGTCGACCGCGAACTGCGCCTGGACGGCCGGGGCCTGCTGCTGCAGCCGTCGTACTTCTGCCGGGGCACCCCGTGCGTGCACCGCGACCCGGGACTGCCGCCGGTCCTGGTGTACCCGGTCACGCACACCGACGCGCCCGTCCACCGCGAGCCCGCCCGGCCGTCGCTGGGCAAGCTGGTCGGCCACACCCGCTCCACCGTGCTGGCCGCGATCGGCCGCGGCCACGGCGGCACCACCAGCGAACTGGCCCGGCGCGCCGGGATCTCCCTCGCCTCGGCCAGCCAGCACGCGTGCGTACTGCGCGAGGCGGGCCTGGTGGTGACCCTGCGCCACGGCAACGCGGTGCTGCACACACTGACACCGCTGGGCGCCGCACTGCTCCAGGGCGGCGGCCTGCGAGACATGGTGGCGCCGGGGGCGGGACCGTCACCGCGCGGCTGAGGCGGGCGTCACCGAGCGGCTGAGCGAGGAGGGGAACGGGCCGGCCCCCGCCCGGGAACGAGGGGCGGGCCCCGTCCGGGAACGAGGTGCCGGCCCGCCCGGGATCGACCGGGGTGACCGAGGGGGCGGGCCGCCCGGCCGGCATCGAGGGGGCCGGCCTCCTCGATGCCTCACCCGTTGATCCCCGACCGCTCCACCCCGGCCACGATCCACCGCTGGAACACCACGAACACCACCACCAGCGGCAGGATCGACACCCCGGCCGCCACGAACAGCTCGTGCAGGTTGACCACTTGGGCCGTGGTGAACGTCGACAGCGCCACCTGCACCGTCCACGCATCCCGGTCCTGCCCGATCACCAGCGGCCACAGGAAGGAGTTCCAGGCCCCGATGAACACGATCGTGCCCACCGCCGCGAACACCGGCCGCGCGTTGGGCACCACGATGCGCCAGTACGTACGCCAGTACCCGAGCCCGTCCACCTGGGCCGCGTCCTCCAACTCCCGCGGGAAGCCCAGGAAGTACTGCCGGAAGACGAACGCCGCGAACGCCGAGAACAGCGTCGGCACGATCAGCCCGCGCAGCGTCGAGACCCAGCCCAGCGACGACACCAGCACGAAGCTCGGTACGAAGGTGACGGCGGCCGGGACCATCAGGGTGCCCAGGATCGCGTAGAACACCTGGTCCGCGTACCGGTACGGGACGCGCGCCAGGCCGTACCCGGCGAGCGAGGCCAGCAGCAGCGTGCCCGCCGTCGTCGCCACCGCGATCAGCGCCGAGTTCAGCAGCGCCCGGCCCATCGGCACGGCCGGGTCGGCGAACAGCTCGCCGATGTTCGACCAGCGCAGGCTGGACGGGAAGAACGTCCAGTCGGGCGAGGTGATCTCCTGCTCGGTGGCCAGGCCGTTGCGCACCAGCAGGTAGAACGGGATCAGGAACAGCAGCGCCAGCGCGACCAGCAGCGCGAGCCGCAGGGCGCGCCCGGCCCGCACCAGCCCGTCGTCACGGATGCCGGACGCCCGGCGGCCACGACCGCCCCCGGCTCCCCTCGTCGTCGTGCTCACGCCCCTCACCGCTCCTCCCGGTCGCCGAGCCCGAACCAGCGGGCCTGGAACAGCGTCACCACCGCGATGATCAGCGCGAGGATCACCGCGCCCGCGCTGCCGAGCCCCAGGTTCTGCCCCTGTCCCAGGGCCGTGTAGTAGAGGTAGACCAGCGGCGGGCGCGCGTACGGCGGATAGCCGCGGGCGTCCGAGAGCAGGTTGTAGAACTCGTCGAACGCCTGGAACGCGTTGATCACCAGCAACAGCACCACCGCCACCGACGTCGCCCGCAGCTGCGGGAACGTGATGTGCCGGAACACCTGCCAGCCCGGCCGCGCCCCGTCCACCGACGCCGCCTCGTACAGCTGCGGCGGGATCCGCTGGAGCCCCGCCAGGAAGAGGACCATGTAGAACCCGGCCTGGAGCCACAGCCGTACGGTGACGATCACCAGCCAGTACCACGGCGGGTCCGTCGTCGACAGCCACGCCACCTGGTCCGCGCCGAACCAGCCCAGCACCGTGTTGGCCAGGCCGAACCGCACCCCGTTGAAGACCGACAGCTTCCACACCAGCGCCGCCACGACGTAACTGCACGCCGCCGGGAGGAAGAAGACCGACCGGAAGAACGCCTTCGCGCGCCGCGTGCGGTGCACCATCACGGCCAGCGCCAGCGAGAGCGCGTACGTCGCGGGCACGATGAACAGCGAGAACACCGCGAACGTCAGCAGGCTGTCCGTGAACGCGTCGTCGCGCAGCATCGCCGCGTAGTTGCCGAACCCCACGAAGTCGGTCGGCGACACCGTGTTGTGCGCGTCGAAGAACGACAGGTACACGCTCCACAGCAGCGGTACGTACGTGAAGAGCGCGAGCCCGATCGCGAACGGCCCCACGAACACCCAGAACCACAGCGCGTCACGGCGCGCGCGGGACCGGCCCGCGCCACCGTCCGACGGTCCCGCGGGGGCGCGCCCCGCCGTCCCCACCCGGCCGCGGCCCACCGGCTCAGGACTTCTTCCGTACGCGCGCCAGCTCCTCGTCCGTCCTGCGCACCACCGCCTTCAGCTCGGTGTCCGGGTTCGCGCCGTCCTTGATGATCCGGCTGAGCGCGTCCTGGTAGGCGGTCTGGCTGGCCGGGGTCCACAGCAGTGGCTGCGCGTAGCCGTTCTCCGTCGCGTACCGCACGGCGTCCGCCGCCGCCCCGTCCTTGAGCTCGGCCGCCTTCTTCGCCAGCGAGATCCGGGCGGGGATGTGGAAGCCGTACGAGAGCGCGAAGTCCTGCTGGAGGTCCGCGGAGTCGATCCACAGCCACTTCAGGTACGCCTTGGCCTCCGCCTGCCGCTTCGAACGGGCGCTCACCGCCGCCCCGTACGCCCCGACCGGCACCGTCGGGCGGCCCGACGCGCCGTCCTTGGGGAACGGCAGCACCCCGAAGTCGTCCCCGAGTGCCTTCTTCACCTGCGGCAGCGCCCACAGCCCGGACCACTGCATGGCCGTCAGGCCCTGGATGAAGGCCGACGGGTCCGACCAGTCGGCGGGGGCGCCGAGCAGCAGCGACTTGTCGGCGTACAACTGGCGGATCTTCGCCAGCGTCCGGGCGGCGGCCGGGTCGTCGAACCCGGTCTTGCCGTCGTCCGTGACGAGCCCGAGCCCCGCCGCGTACAGCGGGGTGCCGCCGAGGACGCCCGCGCCGCCGTCGTTCCCGAGGAACAGGCCCTTGGTCTTCCCGTCCGTCAGCTTCTTCGCCGCGTCGACCAGCTCGTCGAGCGTGGCGGGCGGCGCGAGCCCGGCGGCCGAGAGCAGGCTCTTGCGGTAGTAGAGCAACTGCATGTCCACGACCTGCGGGATCGCCCAGATCTTCCCGTCGTACGTCTTCGGTGCCAGCGCGGCCGGGTTGAAGTCGTCCTTCACCCCGGCGAACAGCTCGGTCAGGTCCACCACCTGGCCGCCCTGGATCTGGTCCAGGGAGGGGCCGTTGACCTCGAAGACGTCCGGTCCCGAGTCGGTGAGCAGGGCGGCGGCCGTCTGCTGGTCGTAGTTGCCCGGCCGCCACTGCACGTCCACGGGCGTCTTGCCGTACGCCTTCGCGTACCGCCGCACCGCCTGCTCGGTGCCCGGCTCGCCGTACTGGTGGTACCACTGCGACAGCGCCTTGCCCCCTCCTCCCGAACCGTCGCCGCCACGACCGGTGTTGGAGCCGCAGGCGGTGGCGAGCGCGAGGCCGGCGGACGCGGCGGCCGTGGAGAGCAGTGCCCGGCGGCTGAGGCCGCGGGTGGTGGTCATCGTGGGTCCCCCTTCAGTCGAACTGTCGAATCTTCGAACCGTCGAATGGTCGAGCGGGTCGGACGATCGATTGATCGATGCCCTTCGGTCGGTGCCCGGCCCAACGATCAACCATGCGAGGGGATTACGACAGGTGTGTTGCGGCTTTGTGTGGCCTGGCCGCCCCCGACCGGCCATCCGGGCCGCACGCCGTCCCCGTCACGCCGTCTCCCGGTCACGCTGCCTCCCGGTCACGTGGAGTGACGGCCCCGCTCCCCCTTCCGCTCCCGGGCTGCGGACCGGCCGGGATTGTTCGAAAATTTCTTCTCGTGGGGCGATGAGTTCCGGCGAGGCGCCCTGTCTACCCCCTCGACAGCGCACCGAGCGCTACGAGAGCCACGAGAGCCGCGACGGAAGAGAGACCACGCCATGTCCCACCCCCAGATGATCTTCGTGAACCTCCCCGTGAAGGACCTGTCGACGTCCAGGACCTTCTGGGAGGCGCTGGGCTACTCCTTCAACCCGCAGTTCAGCGATGACAACACCGCCTGTCTCGTCATCAGCGACACGATCTTCGCGATGCTGATGACCGAGGGCCGCTTCCGCGACTTCACCCAGCCCGGCAAGGACGTCGTCGACCCCGCCAAGGCCACCGAGGTCCTGATCTGCCTCAGCGCCGGCAGCCGCGAGCGCGTGGACGAGCTGTGCGACGCCGCCCTGGCCAACGGCGGAGCGCCCGCCAAGGACCCGCAGGACTACGGGATGATGTACGGCCGCTCCTTCCAGGACCCGGAGGGTCACCACTGGGAGGTCATGTGGATGGACCCGTCCCAGGTCCAGGGCTGACCCGGCAGGGCCCCGGACCCGCGAGCGGTGCGGGGCCCGCCGGGGCTACGCCGTCGCCAGGCCCTCGTACGTCACGCCGGTGAGCCGCTCCGAGGCTTCCCACAGCCGCTCACCGGCCGTGTCGTTCAGCGTCCACTTCGTCCGGTAGGAGGCCGCCGGCGCCCCGCGCCACGCCAGGACCCGGGGCCCCGTGAACGAGTCCGGCCGCACCCCCGGCGCCGTCGCCGCGAACAGCGTCGGCAGCGCGCCCGCCTCCGCCGGCTGCGCCAGCACCCGGTTGCCCAGTTCCGCCAGCCGCTCCACGACCCGGCGCCCCTCCATCCGGGCCCCCGCCGTCTGCAGGTTCGTCGCCGCGTACCCGGGGTGCGCCGCCGCGGCCACCACGTCCGACCCGGCCGCCGCGAGCCGCCGCGCCAGCTCGTGCACGAACAGCAGGTTCGCCGTCTTGGACCGCCCGTACGCCACCCACCGCTGGTAGCGCCGCTCGCTGTTGAGGTCGTCGATGTCGATGTTGGCGAGCGCGTGCAGCCCGCTGGAGACGCTCACTACGCGCGCGCCCTTGGCCGCGAGCAGCCGGGGGAGCAGCAGCCCGGTGAGGGCGAAGTGCCCCAGGTGGTTGACCCCGAACTGCGTCTCGAACCCGTCCGCCGTCCGCCCGTACGGCAGCGCCATCACCCCCGCGTTGTTCACCAGCAGGTCCAGCGAGTCGTACGGGAGCGAGGCCGCGAACTCCCGTACGGACCCCAGGTCGGCCAGGTCCAGCGGCCGGAACTCCGCCTCCCCGTCCGGCACTTCGGCCCGCACGTGCCGCTCGGCCTCCCGGCCCCGGGTCTCGCTGCGGCAGGCGAGCACCACACGCGCCCCGCGCCGCGCCAGCTCCCGGGCCGTGACCAGCCCGATCCCGCTGTTCGCCCCGGTCACCACGGCGGTGCGCCCGCCCAGGTCGGGGATGTCCCGCGTGCTCCAGCCCGTCATACGGCACTCCTCGGTCGAGGGATTCTCGGCCCCACGGTAGACGCCGCCCCCGACCCCGGCCGACCCGCACCCACCCCCTCCGGAAGCCCCGCGTCCGCCGGGATCCGGGGAGGGCCCGGCCAAATGCACAGGGAGGGCCGGCTGCACGAGGACCGGGTGCACGAGGACCGGCTGCGCAGGGCGGACCAGGTGCACCAGGACCGGCTGCGCAGGGCGGCCGGGTCAGGCCGACACCCCGCCGTCCACCACCAGGTCCGCCCCCACCACCGAGCCCGCGTCGTCCGAGGCGAGGTAGAGCACGGCGGCCGCGACCTCGTCGGTGGTGGAGACCCGGCCCAGCGGGGAGTCGCCCTTCATCCGTATCGCCCGCTCCACCTCGCTCTCGCCCGCCAGCAGCGACATCGCCGTGTCGGAGGCGCCCGGGCTGACCGCGTTGATCCGGATCCCGTCCTCGACGTGGTCCAGGGCGGCGGCCCGGGTCAGGGTGGACACGGCGGCCTTGGACACCGCGTAACCGGCGAGGCCCGGCAGCCGCTTGTGCGCCCCGAGGTTGGAGGCCACGTTCACGATGGCGCCCCCGCCGTGGGCCCGCATGTGGCCGATCTCGGCCTGGAGCGAGAACAGCACGCCCGTGACGTTGGTGTCGAGCAGCGCGCGCCAGTCCTCCTCGGGCAGGTCGGCGACCGGCAGCCCGGCCCGCAGGACGCCCGCGTTGTTCACGGCGACGTCGAGCCCGCCGAACCGGGCGACCACGGCGGCCACCAAGTCCCGCACCTGGGTGGCGACGCCGACGTCGGCGGTGAACGCCTCGGCGGTCCCGCCGGCGGCCTCGATCAGGGCCACCGTCTCGTCGAGCGGTGCGGCGGACCGGCCCGCCACGGCGACCCGGGCCCCCTCGGCGGCGAAGGCGAGGGCGATGGCCCGGCCGAGGCCGGAGCCGCCACCGGTGACGAGGACGGTCTTGTCGGTGAAGCGGGTGCGGATGGACATGGGAACTCCGTATGGTGTCGTGCGGCCCGGGAGGGCCGAGTGTGTCGAATGCACTGGACGTGCTGGACATGCTGGATGTGCTGTCTGTGCTGGACGTGCCAGCCGTTGGTGTGAGAGTCCGGTGCGGGGTGCGGGCCCGGTGGCTACCGGGTGAGCCGCAGTGCCCCTGCCAGGAGGGCGAAGGCCGCCGCGGTCGCCGCGAGCGACGCGGTGTCCCCGCCGAGGGTGAGCAGGAGGGCGAACAGGACGGTCGGGCCGCACTCCATCGCCGTGTTCAGGACGCCGCCCGCGAGTCCGGTGCGGTGCGCCGGGACGCCCTCGGTGGCGAGGACCGCGGCCCCCGCGAAGGACGCGGCGGATCCGGCGGGCAGCAGCAGGAGCCCGGGCAACAGGGCGGTGGCGTACGGCAGCTGGGGGTTCGTCCCGGTGGCGGCGAGGAGGGCGAGGCCCGCCGCCCCGGTGGCCAGGCCCCCGGCGGTCACGGCCCGGGCCCCGAACCGGGATATCAGCGGTCCTGCCGCCCGGCCCGCCAGGAGCAGGACGAGCGCGAAGGGGACGAAGGCGCCGGAGACGGCCAGGGCGGAGTAGCCGCGCTCCTCCTGGAGCGCCAGCGAGAACAGGACGAACGCCGTCGCCGTCCCCGCCGCCGTGAGCGCCACCGCCGCCAGGCCCAGCAGTCGCCGCCGGTCCCGCAGGAAGTCCGGTGGCAGCAGCGGGTCACGGGCGCGCCGCTCGACGAGGGGGAAGGCGACCAGCAGCGCGACCCCGCCGACCGCGGGCGCCGCCGACCCGGTCACCAGGCCGTAGCTGGCGAGGATGATCCCGGCGGTCGCCAGCGCGGCGCCGGTGACGTCGAGGGAGCGGCCGGGCCCCGGCGGGGTGGCGGGCAGCAGCCGGGGCGCGAGCGCCAGGGCCACGGCGGCCGTGGCGAGCGGTACCGCGAAGGTCCAGCGCCAGGACAGGGCGGCCGACACGGCCCCTGAGCCCAGGTTGCCCGCGGTGGCGCCGAGCACGGAGAGCCCGCCCCAGGTGGCCATCGCCCTGCCGTGGGCGAGGGGCGAGGGGAACAGGGCGCGCAGCACGCCCATCGCGGCCGGGGCGACGAGCGCGGCGCCGACGCCCTGCGCGAACCGGGCGGTGAGCAGCGTCCCGTACCCCTGCGCGAGCGGGCCGAGCGCGGAGGCCAGGGCGAAGACGACCAGGCCGGCGGTGAGGACGCGGCGCCCGCCGTACCGGTCGGTCAGCCGGCCGCCCAGGAGCAGCAGGCCCGCGAAGCTGAGCCCGTACGCCGTGGACAGCAGGAGCAGATCGGCCCGGTCGAGCCCGAACTCCCGCCCGATCCGGGGGAGCGGTACGGCGATCGCGGCGAGCGTGAAGATCAGTACGACCTGCACCGTGCCCAGCAGGGCGAAGCCGCCGCGCCGTCGGGTCACGGGCGCGGGCCGGACCGCTTCCGCCGGGCCCGCGCCCCGTGGCGCGACCTCCGGTACGTCCTCGCGCACGGCGCTCGGCACCGTCCGTCTCGCGCTGCTCGTCCCCCTGCTCATGGTCCCCCCTTTCATGATCCCCCTCTTTCTTGACCGATCGTTCTGTTATTTGGATAGGTGAAGGCCGGCTGCCCCGTTGTGAGGTCGGGGCGCCGGGTCCCGCTCGTGTGTCCGAACCGGTTCGGGCCGGTCCTGTTCGGTTCAGTCCAGCAGGGTCAGTGCCTGTTCCGCCGCGTCCCTGACCCGGTCCGGGTTCGTGGACGCCTTGCCCGTCACCCGCATGCCCTGGAACAGCACCAGGAACATCCGGGCCAGGGTGCGCGGGTCGCGGTCCCCGGGCAGTTCGCCCTGGGTCTGCGCCCGCACGAGCGCCGAGTGGAGCAGGGTCTCCAGGTGCTCCCAGCTCCGCTCCACGCGACGGGCGGCCAGGTCGTCGTGCGGGCCGAGCTCCGCCGCCGTGTTGGTGACGAAGCAGCCCGCCAGCCGCCGCTCCTCCGCGCTCGCCTCCGCCGCGAACCGGCGCACCACCGCCCGCACGGCCGGCAGGGCCGGTCCCGGCTGCGACAGCTCGGCGAGCAGGGTGTCGTCCCCTGACTCGCCGTACCGGTCCAGGGCCTTCAGGTACAGCTGGTGCTTGTTCCCGAAGGTCGCGTAGATGCTCGCGCGCCCGACTCCCAGGTGCTCGACGAGGTCCGCCATCGACGTCGCCTCGTAGCCGCGCTGCCAGAACAGGTCGAGTGCTGCCCGCAGCGCGGCCTCCGGATCGAATTCCTTGGTCCTGGCCACACCTTGACTCTAGGGCTTTCTGGAACGGCCGGTCAAGTAATCCGTTCGAGTGATCACCCCGCCGCCCGGCCCGGGCCGGGCGGGAACGGCCCTCACGCCGCCTCGGCCTCCTCGGCCTGCGCCTCCTCCGTGGCCCGCGCCGCGTCCCCGGCCACTCGCACCGCGAACACCGGCACCGCCACCCCCTCCTCGTCCAGGCACCGCCCCGACTCCAGGTCGAAGCGCTGCTTCAGCAGCGGCGACGCCACGAACGGGCGGCCGTCCGCCGACCCCACGAGCCCCCGCGAAAGGACCTGGGCCCCGGTGAAGGGGTCCTGGTTCCCGACCGCGTACACCCGGCCCGATCGGTCCCGGAACACCGCCGCCTGCGTCCCGTCCGGCAGCAGCGCCGCCACCCCCCTGCCCGGGGTCAGCCGCTCCCGCGCGCACACCGGCAACCAGCCGCCGCCGTAACCGAGTTCCAGGTTCATCGACCCACTGCTCCTTCCGGGGCCCGCGCGGCCTCCGCCACGCTCAGCACCCCCAGGTCCGGCTTGATCTGGCCGCGCTCCGGTACGAACCGGACCGTCGGGTCCGGCGTCCCCGGCGCGTTCACGAAGGACACGAAGCGGCCCAGGCGCTCGGGGTCCTCCAGCGTCTCGGCCCACTCGTCGCGGTAGCCCGCCACGTGCGCGGCCATCAGGGCCTCCAGCTCCCCGCACAGCCCCAGCGAGTCGTGCACCACCACGTCCCGCAGGTGGTCCAGGCCGCCCTCCAGGCGCTCCAGCCACGTCGAGGTGCGCTCCAGGCGGTCCGCCGTGCGGATGTAGAACATCAGGAACCGGTCGATCAGGCGCACCAGTTCGGCGTCGGACAGGTCCTGTGCCAGCAGGTCGGCGTGGCGCGGCGTCGCGCCGCCGTTGCCGCCCACGTAGAGGTTCCAGCCGTTCGCCGTGGCGATCACCCCGAAGTCCTTCGACTGCGCCTCCGCGCACTCGCGCGCGCAGCCCGACACCGCCGACTTCAGCTTGTGCGGGGCGCGCAGCCCCCGGTAGCGCAGCTCCAGGTCGATCGCCATGCGCACCGAGTCCTGCACCCCGTAGCGGCACCAGGTGCTCCCCACGCAGGACTTCACCGTGCGCAGCGCCTTGCCGTAGGCGTGCCCCGACTCGAAGCCCGCCGCCACCAGCCGGGCCCAGATCCTCGGCAGCTGGTCCACCCGCGCCCCGAACAGGTCGATGCGCTGCCCGCCCGTGATCTTCGTGTACAGCCCGAAGTCCCGGGCCACCTCGCCGATCACGATCAGCTTGTCCGGAGTGATCTCTCCGCCGGGGACGCGCGGCACGACCGAGTACGAGCCGTTGCGCTGGAGGTTCGCCAGGAAGTGGTCGTTGGTGTCCTGCAGGGCCGCCTGCTCCCCGTCCAGGATGTGCCCGCCGCCCAGGCCCGCCAGGATCGACGCCACGGCGGGCTTGCACACCTCGCAGCCCTCGCCCCCGCGCGCCTCCACGCGCGCGTGGGAGTCCAGGAGTTCGGCGAAGGACGTCAGCCGCAGGGTGCGCACGATCTCGTACACCTCCCCGCGCGTGTACGGGAAGCAGCCGCACAGGCCCTTGTCGGCGGGCTCCGGCAGCAGCTGTCCGATCACCTTCACGCAACTGCCGCAGCCGGTGCCCGCCTTGGTGCACTTCTTCACCTCGGGCAGCGTCGCGCACGCGGTGATGGCCTTCTTCGTCACGTTGTGGCAGCTGCACACCACCGCGTCGTCGGGCAGCGCGGAAGGCCCCAGCGCCACCGGAGCCCCGGCCCCCGCGGGGAGCACCAGGCGCTCGGGCGGGACGGGCGGTACGGAACCGGTCAGCGGGCGCAACAGCCCGTACGAGTCCGCGTCCCCGACCAGCACACCACCCAGCAGCACCCCCTCGCGGTCCACCACGAGCTTCTTGTAGACGCCCGACCGGGAGTCCGCGTAGACCACGTCCAGACAGCCCTCGGCCGCCCCGTGCGCGTCACCGAAGGACGCCACGTCCACCCCGAGCAGCTTCAGCTTCGTCGACGTGTCCGCCCCCGTGAACGGCCGCGGCTCCGCCGCCGCGACCACGGCCGCCGCCGTCTGCGCCATCTCGTAGCCCGGAGCCACCAGGCCGTACACCCGGCCGTCCGCCGCCAGCGCGCACTCACCGATCGCCAGCACCGCCGGGTCCGAGGTGCGGCACAGCTCGTCCACCACGATCCCGCCGCGCTCGCCCACCGCGAGCCCGCAGTCGCGCGCCAGCCGGTCGCTTGGCCGCACCCCGGCGGAGAACACCACGAGGTCCACCGCCAGTTCGGAACCGTCCGACAGGCGCATCCCGGCCGCCGCCCCGTCCCGCGTCAGCACCTCCTGGGTGCCCACGCCCGTGTGCACGTCCAGGCCCATGCCCTCGATGGTGCGCAGCAGCGCCGCCCCGCCGCCCTCGTCGACCTGCACCGGCATCAGCCGGGGCGCGAACTCGACCACGTGCGTGCGCAGTCCCAGGCCCTTCAGGGCGCCCGCCGCCTCCAGGCCGAGCAGCCCTCCGCCGACCACCGCGCCCGTACGCGCCGTCTTCGCGTACTCCTCGATTGCCAGCAGGTCCTCGATCGTGCGGTACACGAAGCACCCGCGCGCGTCCTTGCCCGGCACCGGAGGGACGAACGGGTACGAGCCCGTCGCGAGCACCAGGGTGTCGTACGCCACCACCCGCCCACCGCGCGTGGTGACCGTCCGGGCCGCCCGGTCCACCGACTCCACCGGATCGTCCAGACGGAGCTCGATCCCGTGCTCGTCCAGGAACCCCTCCGGGCACACGGACAGTTCGTCCGGGGTGCGGCCGTCGAAGTACGAGGACAGGCGCACCCGGTCGTAGGCCGCGCGCGGCTCCTCGCCGAGGACCACCACCCGGGTGCGCGCCGTCACCCCCCGGGCCGCCAGTTCCTCCAGGAACCGCTGTCCGACCATGCCGTGGCCGACCAGGACCAGGGTCTCGCGGGCGCCGGGGCGCGCCGGGGCCGGCGCGGCGCTGTGCTCCGCGGGGGTGTGCGGGGCAGGGACGTCGATGCTGTGCGGCTGCGGGGTGGTCATCTCTCAGGAGCCTCCGTCGTGGGTGAGCAGGTGGAGCAGCGGGGCCCCGGACAGGGCCTCGTCGCCCTCCCAGGCCCGGGCGAGCGCGCCGACGGCGCCGAGGTCGCCCAGCAGGACGCCGCCGACCAGCCGGTCGCCGCGCACGACGACCTTCCGGTACGCGCGGCGGGTGGCGTCGGCCAGTTGCACGACGTCGTCGCCGGGCCGTGGCGTGGCCTCGCCGAACGCCGCCAGGTCCAGCGCGGGCGCCCCGAGGGCGTCCAGGGTGAGCCGGGTGAGCGCGCGCGTGCCCCGGTAGCCCGTGCCGCCGCCGGTGAGCACGTCCGCGAGCGCGTCGGCCTGCTCCAGGGCGGCGCCGGCCAGTCCGTAGACGACGCCGCGGTGCTCCGCGCAGTCGCCGATCGCGTACACGGACGGGTCCGAGGTGCGCAGCTCGTCGTCGACCACGACCCCCCGGTCCACGGCGAGGCCCGCCTCCCGGGCCAGGCCGGTGCGCGGACGCACCCCGCAGGCCAGCACCACGACCTCCGCGTCGAGGACGTAGCCGTCGGCCAGTTCCACGCCGCTCACGGCACCGTCCCGTTCGCGCAGCGCACGTGCCCGGCACCGCGTGTGCACCTCCACGCCCAGCGCCTCGACGTGCCCGCGCACCAGACCGGACGCGACCGCGTCCAGCTGTCGTTCCATCAGGTGCTCGCCCTGCTGGGCCAGCACCACCTCGGCGCCCCGGGCCGCCAGCGCCCGCGCCGCGGACACCCCGAGCAGCCCGCCGCCGATCACGACCGCGCGGACCCCGGGCCGTACCGCCGAGGCCAGCGCCAGGCAGTCGTCGAGCGTACGGAACGGGTGCACGCCCTCCGGCAGGGTGCCGCCCGCCACCCGCAGCGGCGGCAGCACCGGGTTCGACCCGGTCGCGAGGACCAGCCGGTCGTACCCCGTCTCGCTGCCGTCGTCGCCGTGCACCACCCTCGCCGTCCGGTCCACCCGCACCGCCCGTACTCCGCGCAGCGTCCGTACGGGCGGCGCGGGCAGGGCGATGACCTCGGGCGCGTACCGTCCGGCCAGGACGCTGCCGAGGAGCACCCGGTTGTAGGGGGCGTGCGGTTCCTCGCCGAGCAGGGTCACGTCCCACCCGCCGGGGAGCCGCTGGGCGAGCCGCGCCCCCGCGCTCCCGCCCCCGACCACCACGATCCGTTCGCTCATGACGGCAGCGTGCGGGCCGGGTGTTACCCGTCGGGATCCCGTCTGTTTCCCGTACGGAACGCTGATCTCATTCCGGGCGGGCGGACGTTGTGAGGGTTTGCATTAATCGACGGTTGGCCCTTCCTCAAGAGGGCCTTAAGGATCGTCAGGAATGCTCTGACCAGCCGTTTGTGACCGCATGGCGGGCCTAGTGTGCGGGCCGTGACGATCGAGGCGACCGACCGCGAACTCGCCGGCTATCCGGCGTTGACGGCCTACCTCTCCCAGCGTCCCCGGCCGTCGGGACGACGCGGGGGAGAGGGGCGGGGAACCGACCGGAGGGCAGCACGCGCGACAGAGGGACGTGCGGCGCGAGGCGGGCAGACGGTGACCGTCCGCGCCCCCGGGGACGAGCACCTGTCGGCCGGAGGACCGGCCGCGGCCGACCGACGCGACACCGCGCCCCGCCCCGCCCCGGACGCACGCGGAACCATCACCGGACCCGCCCCGGACACACGCCCCGCCACCGCACGCCCCGCCGTCGTGCGGCCCGGCGCCCCGCGGGTGGCGCCCGGACAGCTGTGGGGCGGGATCGTCGCGGGCGCCGGGGGAGTGTCCGCGCTGTGGGGCGTCCAGGCCGAACCGTCCGCGCGGCTGGACGCCCTGTTCGCCACCGGCGCCCATCTGACCGGTCTGCTCGCCGGGTACGGCATCCTCGTCCTGCTGCTCCTGATGGCCCGCGTCCCCGCCATCGAGCACGGCGTCGGGGCCGACCAGCTCGCCCGCTGGCACGCGCGCGGCGGCCGCGCCGTACTGTCCCTCGTCGCCGCCCACGCCCTCCTCGCCCTGTGCGGGTACGCCGCCCACACCCGTACCGACCTGCTCGCCGCCACCCGCGAACTCCTCGGCTACGGAGGCATCGCCGCCGCCACCGCGGGCACCGCGCTCCTCGTCGCCGTCGGCATCACCTCCGCGCGCGCCGCCCGCCGCCGCCTCCCGCACGAGGCCTGGCGCGCCGTCCACCTGCTCAGCCTGGTCGCCGTGGCGCTCGCCTTCGGGCACCAGCTGGTCGGCCCGGACGTCGCGGGCAGCGTCCCGGCCGCCTGGCTCTGGGCGATGCTGCACGCCACCGTCGCCGTACTGCTCCTCTGGTACCGCCTCGTCGTCCCCGCCCGCCAGGCCCTGCGCCACGACCTGAGAGTCCTCGACGTCCGCAGGGAGGGCCCCGACGCGGTGTCCGTCACCGTGCGCGGCACCGGCCTCGACCGGCTGCGCGCGGAGCCCGGACAGTTCCTGCGCTGGCGCTTTCTGCAGCGCGGCCTCTGGTACACCGCCCTGCCGTTCTCCCTATCGGCGCCCGCCCGCGACGACACCCTGCGCATCACGGTGAAGGCCATCGGCGTGCACACGCGCCGGATGCGCAGGCTCAGGACCGGCACCCGGGTGCTCGCCACCGGCCCGTTCGGCGCGCTCACCGCCCACCGCAGGGCCCGCCGCAAGGTGCTGCTCATCGCGGGCGGCGTCGGCATCACCCCGCTGCGGGCCCTGTTCGAGACGCTGCCCGGCGCCCCGGGCGACCTCACCCTCCTGTACCGCGCCAACAACGCCTCCCAGCTCGTCCTGCGCGACGAGCTCGACGCCATCGCCCGCACCCGCGGCGCCGCGCTGCACTACCTCCTGGGCCCCTCCGACGCCCCCTTCGACCCGCTGGCGCCCCGGGCCCTGCGCGACCTGGTCCCCGACCTGGCCGCCCACGACGTGTACCTGTGCGGACCGCCCGGCATGGCCGACGCCGCGACGGCGGCACTCGTCCGCGCCGGTGTCCCCGCCCACCGCGTCCACAGCGAGAACTTCACCAGCTGACCCGCCCGCGTCCCGCGTCCGCCTCCAGCAAGGAACCGCCGTGTCCCGCCACCGCAGAGCGCCCCGCCCCTTCCTTCCGCTGTCCGTGTCACTTCCCCTCCCCTCACTTCCCCTCCCCGTCGAGCTGGCCCGACGGTCCCTCGCCGCGGGGCTGCTGGGTGCCAGCGCCCTCGCGGCGACCCTGCTCACCGCTTCCGTGACCCCGGCCTCCCCGCCCGCCCCGGACCGCGCGCCCGCCGCGGGAACCTCTGACCTTGCTCAACTCCCCGGGCGTTGATGGACGTCACGACCGTCCCGTCCATAGGGTCATGACCATGCCCGACATATCGCTGACCGTGCTCGTCGTCCTGTGCGCCGCCGCCGCGATGGCGGGGTGGATCGACGCCGTGGTGGGCGGCGGCGGGCTCCTGCTGCTGCCCGCCCTCCTGCTCGGTCTCCCGCACGTCCCGGCCGCCCACGTCCTGGGCACCAACAAGGCGGTCGCCATCGTCGGCACCACCGGCGCCGCCGTCACGTACGTCCGCAGGACCCCCGTCCGGGTCGGCACGGCGGTACGGATCGGACTCGCCGCCCTCGTCGGCTCGATGGCCGGGGCCTCGCTCGCCGCGGGGATCAGCAGCGACGTGCTCCGCCCGGTCATCATGGTCGTCCTGCTCGGCGTCGCCGCGTTCGTGCTGCTGCGCCCCTCCTTCGGGACCGCCAAGGCCGGCACCCCGCCCACCCGCTCCCGCGTGGTGGCCGCGATCGTCCTGGTCGGCGGCGGCATCGGCTTCTACGACGGCCTCTTCGGCCCCGGCACCGGCACCTTCCTGGTCCTCGCCCTCACCGCCGTGCTCCACCTCGACCTGGTGCACGCCTCGGCCACCGCGAAGATCGTCAACGTCTGCACCAACGTGGGCGCCCTCATCACCTTCAGCATCCAGGGCTCGGTCCTGTGGCAGCTGGCCGCCGTGATGGCCGTCTTCAACCTCGCGGGCGGGCTCATCGGCGCCCGCATGGCCCTGCGCAAGGGCTCGGAGTTCGTCCGCGGGGTCCTTCTCGTCGTGGTGTTCTCGCTGGTCGCCAAGCTCGCCTTCGACCAGTGGTCCGGCTGACCCGCACCCACCCAGGCCCCACCGCGGGCCCGTGCAGGCCCCTCAGGGCCCCTCCACGGCCCCCTCAGGGCCCTCCCCGGCCCCGGCGGCCTCAGGGGCTCCCGGCCCCGGCGTCCGTGCCTCAGCGCACGCCGATCAGGTGCGCGTACGCCACCACGTTGCCCTGGTAGCCCGTCTTCTTCGAGAAGCCGCCGCCGCAGGTGATGACCCGCAACTCGGCCCGGTCGGCGGCGCCGTACACCTTCCGGTCGGGGAAGTCCTCGTTCTCGTAGACCTCGACCGCGTCGACCGCGAAGACCGCCGTCCTGCCGTCCTTGCGGTCGACCTCGACGCGATGGCCCTTCTTGAGCGCCCCCAGCGCGTAGAAGACCGCAGGGCCCTGGGCGTTGTCGACGTGCCCCGCCACGATCGCGGTGCCCCTGGCGCCGGGCGGAGTGCCGTCCTTGTACCAGCCGGCCATGTTCCGGTTCCCGGCCGGCGGCACGTCCAGGCTGCCGTCCGCCCCCAGACCGAGCCGCATCACCGGGGCGTCGACCTCGATGGCGGGGATCCGCATCCGGACGGGCGCGGAGGGCCCGAGCGGTGCGGCGGCCGGCGCGGTGTGGCGCTGGGGTCCCGCGGCGAACGCCTCCGCCGAGGACGGCACCGGGGGAGTGACGTCCTCCGCGCCGTTCTGCACCAGCCAGATGCCGACGCACGCGGCGGCCACCATGCCCCAGACGGTGCCCTTGCTGCTCATGCGGTCCCCCCTGGAGTCGGCTGCGGAGTCGGCTGCGGGCCGCACGCGGTGCCGGCGGCCGGATCGGACGGATCGTCGGTGCTCCCCGAAGCCCCTCCGCTCGCTCTCGGGTACGAGACGGAGGGGCGGGGACGGCGGTACGGGACGGTGGAGACCGGTCCCGTTCAGCTGCCCTGCGCGCCGCTCGCCCGGCGGCGCAGGACCCAGGTACCGCCGACGGCGGCCGCGGCGAGAACCGCCGCGCCCACCGCGATCTGGGTGGTGTCCGGGCCGACGCTGCCGCCGATGCCCGTCTTCACGTGCCCGTGCGGGCCGCCGCCCTGCTCGACGGTCAGGCTGCCGGAGGCCGTCTTGCCGTTGTCGCAGGCGACGGCGATCTCGTAGCGGCCCGGCGCGGCACCGTGCGGGATCGTGAACTGTCCGACCACGACCTCCTTGTGCGTGCTGCTCGCCAGCTGGAAGTCGCCGGCCCCCAGGGCCCTGGCGTCGCCCACGCCGTGGCCGTTGGAGCCGCAGGCTGTGGTGTTGACGGTGACCGTGGTGCCCGGCGCGGCGGACGAGGGGTACACCTCCAGCGCGTCGTAGTCCCCCGCGTACGCGACCGGTGCGAGGAACGCGCCGAGCGCGGTGGCCGACAGCGCGGTACCGGTGAGCAGACGGGCAGTGGTGCGCATGGGGTCCTCCGGGGCCGGCGGCGGGCGGGACGTGGAGCCGTCCCGGGGGACCGTGGGGTCTCCTTGTCTCCGAGGTAAGGGCCAGTACGGAGGGCACGCCTGCTGAAGGTCTGTCAGATTCCGGGCCGACCTCGGCGTGTCGCGCTGGACGGAAGGAGTCTCCGCAGGTCAGAGCGGGTGACGGGTAATCAGCTGACGGGCCGTGCGAACGGGTGACGCGGCGACGCGTCAGGCCCCCGGCCGCCCCGCGTTCCGTATCCGGCCCCCACGCGCGCGTACGCCCCCGGCCGCCCCCGGGCAGCCGCCCTCAGATCACGTCCCACTCCACCGCCTCGTACTCCGCGCGCACCCGCGCCACCAGCTCCTCGTCCACCTCGAAGGCGTACGAGAGCGAACGCCAGGGCACCTCCACCGACCGGACGGGCGCCAGGCCCTGCGAGTTCGTCACGAACGCCGAGCGGTAGGCCCCCAGGTCGTCCACCGTCACCCTGCGCCGTGCGGACGGCAGGCGCGGTGCCAGCACGGCCATCGTCATGCCGAGCAGGCTCGGCGCCTGCGGCCACACCAGGCAAGTGCCGTCCCAGAAGGCCACATTGGTGATCGCGCCTTCCGTCACCGTCCCGTCGGGCAGGGTGAGCAGCGCCTCGTCGTACCCCTCGCGCAGGGCCGCCCGCCAGTGGTGGGCCTGGCCGAAGCCGCCCAGGTGCTTGATGTGCGCGACCTCGCGCGCGTGCTCCACCGCCACCAGCCGCTTGGGGGCGGGGTCCATGGTCTGGGGCGGGCGCACGATCACCATCAGCGACGCCTGCCCGTACCCCTGCGGCCAGTGCACGTGCACCCGGACCGAGGCGTCGCGCAGGTCGGCCGTGGCGAGCGCGTGCCGGACGTGCTCGCGCACGCGCGTGCCGTCCAGTTCCGCGCCGAACAGTTCACGCGTGGCCTCGTCCAGGCGGCGCAGGTGGTGGGCGAGGCCGCGCACCCGGCCGTCCCTGACCTGCATGGCCGTGAAGTGTCCGTAGTTGTCGAGGAGCCGGGCGGCCAGCAGGTCCGCGGTGGCGTGCTCCCCGTCGATCTCCATGTGCGGCAGCGTCATCCGGCCACCGTACGACCGGCCGTCGCGGGCGTGCGCCGGAGGGGTGATCACGTCCGCCGGACCGGGCTTGCGGACGGGGCTTGACCTCAAGTCCGCTTGAGGTACCACCCTCGTGCCCATGGACACCGACACGCCCCAGAACCCCGCCGTTCCCGCCCCGAAGCCCCTCACGCTGACGCTCGTCGTCGGCTCCAACCGGGACGGCCGCTTCGGCCCCGTCATCGCCGACTGGTTCCTCGCCCGCGCCGCGCTCCACGACGGCTTCCGCATCCAGGTCGTCGACCTCGGCGAGGACGAGCTGCCCGCCGCCCTCTCGCACAGCCCCTCGCCCGAAGCCCTCGCCCAGCTCGCCAGGGTCACCCCCAAACTGGCCGCGTCCGACGCCTTCGTCGTGCTCACCCCCGAGTACAACCACTCCTTCCCCGCGCCCCTGAAGAACCTCATCGACTGGCACTTCACCGAGTGGCAGGCCAAGCCCGTCGGGTTCGTGTCGTACGGAGGGATCTCCGGCGGCCTGCGCGCGGTGGAGCACCTGCGGCAGGTCTTCGCCGAACTGCACGCCGTCACCGTCCGCGACACGGTCTCCTTCCACAACGCGCACGGACAGTTCGGCGAGGACGGGGAGCACCGGGAGCCCGAGGGGCCCGAGGCGGCCGTCAAGACGATGCTGGACCAGCTGGCGTGGTGGGGGCACGCACTGCGCACGGCGCGCGACGAGCGCCCGTACGGTGCCTGACCGTCCCGCCCTCAGCCGCCCTCCTCGCCGAGCACGGCCCCCGGCAGCACCACCGTCGCCATCGCACCGCCGTCGGGCGCGTTGGCCAGCTCCACGCGCGCGCCGATCACCTGGGCCTGGCCCAGGGCGATCGTCAGGCCGAGGCCCGTACCCTGACCGCGTTCGGCGGCGCCGGTCAGGAAGCGCTGCGGGCCGTTCTCCAGCAGGTGTCCGGGGAACCCGGGCCCGTGGTCGCGCACGGTCACCCGGGTGCCGTCGATGAGGACCTCGACCGGGTCGCCGCCGTGCCGCCTGGCGTTGACCAGGAGGTTGGCCACGATCCGCTCCAGGCGGCGCGCGTCCGTGCGCACCAGGGTGGGCTCCGTGCTCTCGAACTCGGCGGTGAACCCGCAGCCCCGCACGATCTTGTGCGTCAGCGGGCCCAGCGGGTGCACGTCCATCTCCGGCCGCTCCGCGTCGGCGTCGAGCCGGGCCACCTCCAGGAGGTCCTCGGTGAGGGTGCGCAGGGCCGCCACGCGGTCGCGCACCAGCTCGGTGGGGCGGCCGGGCGGCAGCAGCTCGGCGGCCGTGTGCAGGCCCGTCAGCGGGGTGCGCAGCTCGTGCGCGACGTCCGCGGTGAACCGCTGCTCGGCCTCGATGCGTTGCTGGAGCGAGGCGGCCATCGTGTCCACGGCGGAGGCCAGTTCGGCGACCTCGTTGCCGCAGGCGACCTCGCCGGCCTCCCGGTCCGGACGGTGCCTGCCGTACGCGCGCGGTGACCGTTCGTCCGGCGGAAGGGGGCCCGCGCCCCCGGCCGGGACGTCGCCGTACCCGCCGATGCGCGCGTCCAGCTCGCCCTGGCTGATGCGCCGGGCCGTCGCCGCGGCCGTGCGCAGCTCCCGGCTGAGCCTGCTGGAGAGGGCGGCCCCACCGAGTGCGGCCAGCGCCACCACGACGATGCCGAAGGCGACCAGCTTGCGGTCCAGTTCGGCCAGTTCCGCCCGCTCTTCCGTCAGCGGCAGCCGTACGGAGAGCACCTGGTTCCCGACGGGGCGCGCGGCCCAGACGGCGGGGGCCGGGCCGCCGAGCCGGACGTAGGTGTTGCGCTGTCCCGCGCGCGCGGACGCGCGCAGCGCGGCGGGCAGGCCGGGGCAGTCCAGCTCGGAGGCGGTGTCCTCCCTGTCGACCGTGCCCGTCAGGACGTACAGCTGACGCACCCGCACCAGCTGGGCCACGGCCGAGGAGCGGGCCGCGGAGACGACCTGGTCGGTGCGCGCCTGGTGGATCAGCAGGCCGATGGCGACGGCGACCAGCGCGCACCCTCCGGCCAGCAGGGCGGCGATCTTCCAGCGCAGGCTGACGCGGCGGCCGGGGAACGACGGCGCGCGGACCGTCCGCGGCACCGCGTGGGGCAGTCGGAACCTCATGGCCGGGTGACCCGCTTGTCCACGGACTTGGGGAACTTCTTGTCGTCGCCGCGGGCGGCCAGCCGGCGGCCGTTCCAGTGGTAGCGCACGGCCTGTTCGGCGCCGTCCCCGACCGCCGTGCGGACCACCAGATCGGTCCCGACGACCTCCGCCGAGAGGTGACGGCCGGCGGTGTACAGGACGGGCACCACCTTGCCGTCGCGGGCCGTGTAGACGACCAGGGCGGTGCGCCCGCTCTCCAGGTCGGCCGCGACGATCAGCTCGCGCTCGCCGTCGCCCGTGAGGTCGCGCAGCAGCGGCGGGCGCACCCCCGCCTTGCCGGGGCCGGTGATCAGGCCGCGCTGGCAGATCGTCTTCAGCCGCGGGTCGGCCCGCACGATCGTCCGGACGTCCATCGCGGCGAGCCCGCCCCTGGGCACCCGGGGCGCCGCCGCCAGGGGCTTGGGGGGCGCCTGCCGGGCGGCGGCGTCCGCGCCCGGCTGGTCGGGGGCGAGGGACGACCACGCGGGCCACAGGCTCTCAGGGCGCGGCTGCGGTGACACGCGCTCGGCGAGTTCGCCCGCGCCGAGCCCGGTGGGCGCGCCGCAGCCGCTGAGCAGCAGGACGCCGACGACCGTGGCGAGGGTCGTCAGCGTCCACAGGGCGAAGCGGGAACGGTGGGTCATAGCGTCTTCTGGGTGGGGGGCGGTGGTCACCTCCGACGCTAGGAAGCAGCTGTCACGAACACCGGGACGTTGTGTAACAGCCTGCGTAAGGTGCGCCGTGAACCACAGGAAGGGGACTTAGGTCCCGCCCTTCCGTCCGTCTTCCGGGCACTCTTTCGGGACGCCCCTTCCGGCCTTCCGGGAGACCCCTGTCATGCCACCCCGTTGGTGACATCCCTTTGGTGTCACCCCGACCGTCCCGTGCCTCCGCCCTCCGCGCGAGGCGCGCCCGTGGAAGGAAGCCGCCCCGTGACCCCGCCCCCGGCCGTCCTCACCGTCCTGACCACCGTCGACAGCGCGGAGAGCGCCGAGGCGCTCGCGCGCGGCGCCGTGGAGGCCCGCCTCGCCGCCTGCGCCCAGGTCTCGGGACCCGTCACGTCCGTCTACCACTGGCAGGGGGCGGTGGAGACGGCCCGGGAGTGGCAGGTCCTGCTGAAGACCACCGAGGCCGTCTACCCGGCCCTGGAGGCCCACCTGAAGGCCGCGCACGACTACGACACCCCCGAGATCATCGCCACCCCCGTGGTGCGGGGGAGCGCCGCGTACCTGGAGTGGGTCGCGGCCGAGACGGCCGCCCGGTGAGCACGCGCGCGCTGCCGTTCTTCGTGTACGGGACGCTGCGCCCGGGGGAGGGCAACCACGACCGGTTCCTGCGCGGCCGGACGGTCGCCGAGGAGCCCGCCGTACTGCACGGCGCGCTGCTGTACGACGGTCCCGGCTACCCGTTCGCGCTGCCCGGCGACGGGGCGGTGCGGGGCGAGCTGGTGACCGCGGCGGACGAAGGGTACGGCGCCCTGCTCCGCGTACTGGACGAGCTGGAGGAGTACTTCGGCCCGGGGCACCCGCTGAACGTCTACGCGCGCGTGGAGCGCGACGTCGTACGGGAGCGGGACGGCGCCACCGTGCGCGCCTGGGTCTACTTCGCGGCGCCCGGCGTCCCCACCGGCCCCGCGATAGCGGCCGGCGACTGGCTCACCCGTCCCGTTCCACCGCTTCCAGGCGCACCGCGCACACCTTGAACTCGGGCATCCGCGACACCGGGTCGAGCGCCGGGTTGGTCAGCGTGTTGGCGCGGCCCTCGCCCGGCCAGTGGAACGGCATGAACACGGTGTCCGCACGGATGCCCGGGGTGATGCGCGCCGGTGCCACGGCCCTGCCGCGCCGCGAGACGACCGCCACCTGCTCCCCCTCGGCGACCCCCAGGCGCGCGGCCAGGCGCGGGTGGAGCTCCACGAACGGGCCCGGCGCGGCGGCGTTCAACTCGGCCACCCGCCGGGTCTGGGCGCCCGACTGGTACTGCGCCACCACCCGGCCGGTCGTCAGGACCACCGGGTACTCGGCGTCGGTCTCCTCGGCCGCCGGACGGTGCGCGACCGCCACGAACCGCGCGCGCCCGTCGGGCGTGGCGAACCGGTCGAGGAACAGGCGAGGCGTCCCGGGGTGCGGCGTGCCGCCCGGCTCCTCGCGCGGGCAGGGCCAGAACACCCCGTCCTCGCGCGCGATGCGCTCGTAACTGATCCCGGAGTAGTCCGCGGCGCCGCCCTCGGACGCCCGCCGCAGCTCCTCGAACACCTCCCGCGGCTCGGCGGGGAACCCCTTCGCGTGCCCCAGGAGCCCCGCCAGGGCGCCCAGCACGTCCAGGTCGCCGCGCACCCCGGGCGGAGGCGCCAGCGCCCTCCTGCGCAGCAGCACGCGGCCCTCCAGGTTCGTCAGGGTGCCCGTCTCCTCCGCCCACTGCGTCACCGGCAGGACCACGTCCGCCAGCCGCGCCGTCTCCGAGAGCACCACGTCGGCGACGGCGAGGAAGTCCAGGGAGCGCAGCCGCTCCTCCACGTGCGCGGCGCGCGGTGCCGACACCACCGGGTTGGAGCCCATCAGGAGCAGGGCCCTGACGTCCGTGCCGAGCGCGTCGAGGAGTTCGTACGCGCTGCGCCCCGGACCCGGCAGGGTGTCCGCCTCCACGCCCCACACCCGGGCCACGTGCGCCCGCGCGGCCGGGTCGTCGAGCTTGCGGTAGCCGGGCAGCTGGTCGGCCTTCTGGCCGTGCTCGCGCCCGCCCTGGCCGTTGCCCTGCCCGGTCAGGCAGCCGTACCCCGACAGCGGGCGCCCGGCGCGGCCGGTGGCCAGGCACAGGTTGATCCACGCCCCGACGGTGTCCGTGCCCTTGGACTGCTGCTCGGGCCCGCGCGCGGTGAGCACCATGGCGGACGGCGCGTCGCAGAACATCCGTACCGCCTCGCGCAGTTGCGGCACCGGTACGCCCGTGATCCGCTCCACCAGCTCCGGCCAGTGCGCCATGGCGGCCGCCCGTGCCTCGGGCCAGCCGCTGGTGCGGGCCGCGATGAACTCCTCGTCCGTGCGCCCCTGGGACACGACCAGGTGCAACAGGCCGAGCGCCAGCGCCAGGTCCGTGCCGGGGCGCGGCGACAGGTGCAGGTCGGCCTGCTCGGCCGTGCGGGTGCGGCGGGGGTCGACGACGATCAGCCGGCCGCCGTTCTCGCGCAGTTCGGTCAGGTAGCGCAGGGCGGGCGGCATCGTCTCGGCGAGGTTGGAGCCGACCAGGACCACGCACCCGGTGCGCGGGACGTCGGCCAGCGGGAAGGGCAGGCCGCGGTCGAGGCCGAACGCCCGCTGGTGGGCGGCGGCGGCCGACGACATGCAGAAGCGCCCGTTGTAGTCGATCTGCGAGGTGCCCAGGACCACCCGGGCGAACTTCCCGAGGGCGTAGGCCTTCTCGTTGGTCAGGCCGCCGCCTCCGAACACCCCCACCGCGTCCGGGCCGTGCGTCGCGCGGGTGCGCCGCAGCCCGTCCGCGAGCACCTTCAGGGCCTCGTCCCACCCGGCCGGTTCGAGGCGCCCGGTGGCGGGGTCGCGCAGCAGGGGCGTGGTGAGCCGGGCGCTCGCGGAGAGCAGGGCCGTCGACGTGCGGCCCTTGCCGCACAGGGCGCCCTGGTTGACGGGGAAGTCGGGGCGCTCCACGACCTCGACGGCCACGGTCCCGCCGTCCCGCACGGATGCCCCGGTCTCCCCGGGTGCCGCGCCCCGCTCCGGCCCGGCCACGCGGAGGTTCATGCCGCACTGCAGCGCGCAGTAGGGGCAGTGGGTGGGGGTGAGGGGCGCTTCGGAGGGTGCGGGCATGTCCCGAAGCGTGCGTCGCGCGTGTTACGGCACCGGACGGCCCGTATTACGCCCCCGGTACACCTGGCTCCGCGCGGGGCGGCACGGGCCGTGAGGGGAGCGGCTCGCAGGGGCCACGGCTCACGTCCGTACGGCCATCGGCTCACACGGGAAGCGGTTCACGTCCGCACGGTCGCCGCCCGGAGGGGCGCCGTTCACCCCCGTACGGTTGCCACCCGCAGGGGCCACGGCCCACGTCCGTACGGTCATCGGCCCGACCCGTACACCTGTCGGCACGGCTCAGTCCTTCTTGCCCAGTGCCTCCGCCACGCCCCCCTCCTTGCCCCCCAGGAAGTGCGGGTCGGGCTTGAGGCCCGCGTCGAGGGCCGCCTTGCCCGCGGCGGCCAGCTCGCGGACCCCGCCGTAGTACCAGACCGAGTCGTGCGGCTCGCTCACCCCGACGCCGTACGAGTCGACCCCGGCGGCCTGGCACAGGGCGATCGCCCGGCGGATGTGGAAGCCCTGGGTCACCAGCACCGCGCGGTCGACGCCGAAGATCTTCTTGGCGCGCACGCACGAGTCCCAGGTGTCGAAGCCCGCGTAGTCGCTCACGATCCGTGCGTCCGGCACGCCCTTCTTCGCCAGGTACGCGCGCATGGCGTCCGGTTCGTCGTACTCCACGCGGCTGTTGTCGCCGGTGACCAGGACCACGCGCACCTTGCCCGCGCGGTACAGCTCCGCCGCGGCGTCCAGCCGGTGCGCCAGGTACGGGGTGGGGCGCCCCTTCCAGAGGCCGGCGCCGAAGACCACGGCGACGTCTCGCGCGGGCACCTGCGCGGTGGTGCGCACCCGGGCGTCGGCGGTCGTGTGCATCCAGGTCGCGGGCGCCAGGGCGAGCACGCACGCGACCATGAGGGCCTGGACGATCCGCCGTTGGGTGCGCCGGGTCCTGGGCAGCAGGCGTGGCATGGAATTCCCCCCGTGTTCGCGAACGTCCCGCCGACGGTAGCCGCCGGGACCGACGGCCACCGGACGCTGCGGAGGTCCGGGGCCGTTCACCGGGTGAGACGGCGGGACGCGCTCAGAGGTTCGTCGAAGGGGCGGCCGGAGGGTGTGGGCCTGGTCTCCTTCCGTACAGGACCACCGCCAGGGCCGCCCCCAGGCCGCCGCCGAGCAGCTGGGCCGCGATGAAGCCGGGGGCCGACGCCGGGGCGATCCCGGTGAACGAGTCGGTGAGGACCCTGCCGACGGTCGCGGCCGGGTTGGCGAACGAGCCGGAGGAGGTGAACCAGATGGCCGCCGCGATGTACGCGGAGACGGCGACCGGGGCGAGCCGGGCCCTGCCGATGCGGTCGAGGCCGAGGACGAGCAGGACGAGCCCCGCGGTGGCGACGGTCTCGCCGAGCAGCAGGTGCCCGGCGGAGCGCACCTGGGTCGACCAGCTGCCGGCCCACAGCAGGCTGGGGGAGCGGCCGTACATCGCCTCGGCGAGCAGGGCGCCCGCGACGGCGCCGGCGAGCTGGGCCGCGATGTAGGAGGCGACCTCGCGCGCGGTGAGGGCCGTGGTGCCGCCGCGCCGGGACCACCAGGCGGAGAGGGTGACGACCGGGTTGAGGTGGGCGCCGGAGACCGGTCCGAACAGGGCGATGAGCAGCCCGAGTCCGATCGCGGAGGCCAGCGAGTTGGCGAGCAGGCGCACGCCGACGTCGGGGCTCAGGCCGGTCGCCTGGAGGCCCGAACCGATGATGACGGCCACGAGCGCGCCGGTGCCGACGAACTCGGCGACCGTGCGGCGTGACAGATCTGGATTCAACACAACGGAAAATATATTCCGCAGTGTGGAATGTGGGGAAGGGGTGAACGGGACGAGGAGGGAGAGCGGGAGGCGAAAAGGGGCGGAGGAACAAGGAAGGCAGAGGAACAAGGAAGCATGAGGAACAAAGAAGTGGACCGGGGCGGCCGGGCCGTCGGATGATCGCGCGCATGATCGACGAAGCAGTGCGCGACAACGCCGAGTGGTGCGGGGCCATGTGCCGCGCGCACGGGCTGACCGGGACCTTCACCGAGCGCGTGTGGGCCGGCTCGCGGCGCACCCCGCCGCTGTACCCGGACGCCGTCACGCTCACGCCCGACGCCTCGGTACGGGACGTGCTCGACCGGATCGACACGGTTGCCCCGTGGGCGTCGGTCAAGGACTCCTTCGCCCGGCTCGACCTGTCGGGCCACGGCTTCCGGGTGCTCTTCGAGGCCTCCTGGATCCACCGCGCCGCCGACGCCCCGGCGCCCTCCGCGACCTCGCCCTGGACGCCGGTGACCACGGCGGACGGGCTGGCGGCCTGGGAGCGCGCCTGGGGCGGCGGTGAGCACACCGGACTGTTCCGCCCGGAGCTCCTGGCGGACCCGACGGTGACGGTGCTCGGGGGGACGAGCGGCGGGGCCGTGCTCACCCACGGCGGACCGGTGGTCGGCGTCTCCAACCTGTTCGGCCCGGCACCGGACCGGGCCTGGGCCGACTGCCTCGCCTTCGCCGCCGCCCGGTGGCCCGGCACCCCGGTGGTCGGCTACGAGGGCGGCGACGACCTCGCCCACGCCCTGCGCGCCGGGTTCACCGAACTCGGGCCCCTGAGGGTGTGGCTGGCGGACGACTGAGCACCCCGCCGGCCGACGACTGAAGCGCTTCGCCGGCGGACGACTGAGCGCCCCGAGGGCCGCCGGGAGCGACGCCGCGGGCCCCGGGGGCGGGGCCCGCGACGCGTGCGGGGCGCGGGTTCGGCCCGGCCGGAGCCGTACACGAACCGCTACGCGGTGGCGAGTTCTCGCCGCTCCGGGGTGGTGCGGGGCGCCGCGAGCGCCGCGTCGTAGCGCTGCAGCACCAGCCGGGCCAGCGCCGGGTGCGCGCCCAGCGGGGCCGAGGCGATCCAGGGCGCGGCGTCCGCGCACGCGGAGGCGAACCGGCCGGGGGCGGTGAAGTACGAGGCGACGGCGATCCGGTGGCGTCCGCGCGCCGCCAGCGCCCGCACCGCGTCCGGCACGGTCGGCGAGACGGCCGAGGCGTAGGCGGGCACCACGGGCACCCCGCCCAGCCGCTCGGACAGCATCCGGGCCGTGCGGCGGGCGTCCGCCGCGGAGTCGGGATCGCGCGAACCGGCGGCCGCCAGGACCACGGCCGCGCTGCGGCTCGCCTGGTGCCCGGGCCCCCACCCGGCCTCCGCCAGGCGCGCGTACAGGGCCTCCACCAGCAGCGGGTGCGGGCCCAGCGGTCGCGCCACCCGCACGCGGTGCCCGCGCACGGAGGCCGCCGCGGCGGGGAGGTCCCGCTTGACGTGGTAGCCGCGGCCGAGCAGCAGCGGGACCAGCACGGCGCCGCGGTCCAGGGTTCCCAGGGTGTCCGAGAGCAGCGGGGCGTTGTGCTCCATGTGCCCCAGGCGCACGTCCAGGCCCGGGCGCAGTTCGCGCACGCGCGCGAGGAGCGCGGTGACGACCGGCAGGGCGCGGTTGCCGGGGGTGCCGTGGGCGACGGCCACGAGGGCGGGCGCGGGGGAGCCCTCGGGCTCGTCCCTGCGCGTGCCGTCCAGCCTGACGTGGCACAGCTGGCTGCCGAGCTGGTCCGTGATGCGGGTGAGCAGCTCCGCCGTGCTGTCCAGCGGCAGCGATTCCCGGGGCTCCGTCATGGGGTCGATCCTGACGGCGCCACGTTGCCGGGCCGTTGCGCGAGGGTGACGGGTCCTTACCGTCCCCTTCACGGCACGCCCGGACGGACGGTAAGGGACGCGCCGTCACCGTACGGGCGCCGCACGACCCGCGCGCCGCACGGCCCGCGCGCGGCGGACGGTGAGAAACGCACCTTCACGCACGCGTGCCGCACCGCACACGCGGTCCGGGGCCCGCACACCCCTACCGCCTCCCGCCTCACCCCCCGCCGCACGCTCGGTCCGGCCCCGCACACCCCCCGCCCCACACCCCCCACCGCCCCCTCACACCCCCCGCCCCCACACCCCCGCCACCCCCGCGCCCGCCCCGTTGTCCGTGGGTCCGGTTACCTTCGGTGCATGGAAGGCACTACCGCACCCCGCGCCTACGACCACTCCGACACCGACCGCTGGGCCCCCGAACCGGACAAGCGGCCCGGACGCACGGCCTTCCAGCGGGACCGGGCGCGCGTGCTGCACTCCGCCGCGCTGCGGCGGCTCGCGGGCAAGACCCAGGTCGTCACCCCCGGCACCCGCAGCGCCGCCTGGGACGCCAGCCCGCGCACCCGGCTGACCCACTCCCTGGAGTGCGCCCAGGTCGGCCGCGAGCTGGGGGCGGCCCTCGGCTGCGACCCCGACCTGGTCGAGGCGGCCTGCCTCTCGCACGACATGGGGCACCCGCCGTTCGGCCACAACGGCGAGCAGGCGCTCAACGAATTCGCCAAGGACTGCGGCGGCTTCGAGGGCAACGCCCAGTCGCTGCGCCTGCTCACCCGCATCGAGCCCAAGCGGTTCGTGCGCAGCGAGGAGAGCGGGGAGCTGGTCAGCGTGGGCCTCAACCTCACGCGCGCGGCCCTGGACGCGGCCACCAAGTACCCCTGGGCGCGCGGCGACCACCCCAGCGACCCGGACTCGCCGAAGTTCGGCGTGTACGAGGACGACCTGCCGGTCTTCGAGTGGGTCCGCAGGGACGCGCCCGCGTACCGCAAGTGCTTCGAGGCGCAGGTGATGGACTGGGCCGACGACGTGGCGTACTCCGTGCACGACTTCGAGGACGGCCTGCACGCCGGGCACATCGACCCCAACCTGCTGCTGGCCGAGCCCGAGCGGGCCGACATCTGGGAGGTGGCCATCGGACGCTACGTACCGTCGGACACCGACCCGCAGGAGCTGGCCGACGCCCTGGAACGGCTCATCGACCAGGACTGGTGGCCGCACGGCTACGACGGCTCGGCCGTCGCCCAGGCCCGTCTGAAGGACGCCACCAGCCAGCTCATCGGCCGCTTCTGCCTGGCCGCGGAGGGCGCCACGCGCACGACGTTCGGCTCGGGGCCGCTCACCCGGTACGCGGCCGAGCTGGTCGTGCCGCGCGAGGCCCGCAACGAGTGCGCGGTGCTCAAGGCGGTCGCCGACCGGTACGTGATGCAGCGCGCCGAGCAGGAGGCCCTGCGGGCCGACCAGCGCGTCGTCCTGGCCGAGCTGGCCGAGGCGCTCACGGTGCGCGCGCCGGAGGCCCTCGACCCGCAGTTCCGGGCACTGTTCGACGCGGCCGGGGACGACCGCGCGCGCAAGCGCGTGATCGTCGACCAGATCGCCTCGCTGACGGACGCCTCGGCGCGCGCCCTGCACATGCGCCTCACCACGCGCCCCTGAGCCGGTGTCGTGGGCATTCCCCTCCGGCCGGAGGGGAATGCCGGGGACACTTCCCGGACGGCGAGGACGCGTGCGTGCGCCGGCGACCGGCCGGACCCGCTCACGGCCTCTTCCGCCATCACCCTCCGTGCGGGACGCTCGCTGGTGCGCATGGTCGGCGGCGTAGCGTGGACGAAGACGTGAACACGAGGAGGCACCAAGTGGTCGACGCAGATCAGACCTTCGTCATCATCGGCGGAGGACTGGCCGGAGCCAAGGCGGCGGAGACGCTCCGCGCCGAGGGATTCACCGGCCGAGTGATCCTCATCGGTGATGAACTCGACCACCCGTACGAACGCCCGCCCCTGTCCAAGGGCTATCTCTCCGGCAAGGAGGAGCGCGACAGCGTCTTCGTGCACGAACCCGCCTGGTACGCGCGCAACGACGTCGAACTGCACCTGGGCCAGCCGGTCACCGCGATCGACCGCGCCCGCAAGGCCGTCCGCCTCGGCGACGGCACCACGATGCACTACGACAAGCTGCTGCTGGCCACCGGCGCCGAGCCGCGCCGCCTGGACATCCCCGGCACCGACCTCGCCGGCGTCCACCACCTGCGCCGCCTCCCCCACGCCGACCGGCTGCAGGGCGTGCTCTCCGCCCTCGGCCGCGACAACGGGCATCTGGTGATCGCCGGGGCGGGCTGGATCGGCCTGGAGGTCGCGGCGGCCGCGCGCGCGTACGGCGCCGAGGTCACCGTCGTCGAGTCCGCGCCCACGCCCCTGCACGGCGTCCTGGGCCCCGAGCTGGGCCAGCTCTTCGCCGACCTGCACAGCGAGCACGGGGTGCGCTTCCACTTCGGCGCCCGGCTCACCGAGATCGTCGGCCAGGACGGCATGGTCCTGGCGGCCCGCACCGACGACGGCGAGGAGCACCCCGCGCACGACGTGCTGGCCGCGATCGGCGCCGCCCCGCGCACCGCCCTCGCCGAGCAGGCGGGCCTCGCGCTCGCCGACCGGGCCGACGGCGGCGGCATCGCCGTCGACGAGGCGCTGCGCACCTCCGACCCGGACATCCACGCGGCCGGGGACGTGGCGGCCGCCCGCCACCCGCTCCTGGACACCCGGCTGCGCGTCGAGCACTGGGCGAACGCGCTCAACGGGGGACCGGCCGCCGCGCGCGCGATGCTCGGCCAGGAGGTCTCCTACGACCGGGTCCCGTACTTCTTCTCCGACCAGTACGACCTGGGCCTGGAGTACTCGGGCTGGGCGCCCCCCGGCTCGTACGACCAGGTCGTGGTGCGCGGTGACGCGGGCAAGCGCGAGTTCATCGCCTTCTGGGTGAAGGAGGGCCGGGTGCTCGCCGGGATGAACGTCAACGTGTGGGACGTCACCGAGGCCGTCCAGGCGCTCGTCCGCGCGGGCCGGCCCGTCGACCTGGACGCCCTGGCCGACCCGTCCGTCCCGCTGGACACCCTGCTCCGCTGACCCCCGGCGGGCGGGACGCGGACCCGTGTCCGGGTCCCGCCCACCGGTCCGTCCGGCCGGCCCGTCCTGACTGTCACAGCCGCCCCGTAGACTTCATCCGTGGCAGGCAGGATCAACGATGACGACGTGAAGGCGGTACGGGACGCGGTCCCGATCGACGCCGTCGTGTCCGAGTACCTCCAGCTGCGCCCCGCGGGCGGCGGCAACCTCAAGGGGCTCTGTCCCTTCCACGACGAGAAGTCCCCCTCCTTCCAGGTCAGCCCGAGCAAGGGCCTCTTCCACTGCTTCGGCTGCCAGGAGGGCGGCGACACGATCGCCTTCGTGATGAAGATCGACCACCTCTCCTTCTCGGAGACGGTCGAGCGCCTCGCCGCCCAGGCGGGCATCACCCTGCGCTACGAGGAGGGCGGGTACAACCCCGGCACCCAGCGCGGCGAGCGCACCCGCCTGGTCGACGCCCACCAGGAGGCCGCCAGGTTCTACGTCCAGCAGCTGGACGGCCCCGAGGCGGAGATCGCCCGCAAGTTCCTCGCCGAGCGCGGCTTCGACCAGGCCGCGGCCGCCCACTTCGGCGTCGGCTACAGCCCGGCGGGCTGGGACCACCTCACCCGCTACCTGCGCGGCAAGGGCTTCACCGACAAGGAGCTGCTCACCTCGGGCCTGGCCCAGGAGAGCCGGCGCAATCCGATCGACCGCTTCCGGGGCCGCCTGATGTGGCCCATCCGGGACGTCGGCGGCGACGTCGTCGGCTTCGGCGCGCGCAAGCTGCGCGAGGACGACAACGGCCCGAAGTACCTCAACACCCCCGAGACGCCGATCTACAAGAAGTCCCAGGTGCTCTACGGCATCGACCTGGCCAAGAAGGACATCGCCAAGGCGAGCCGGGCCGTCGTCGTCGAGGGCTACACCGACGTGATGGCCTGCCACCTGGCGGGCGTCACCACGGCCATCGCGACCTGCGGCACGGCCTTCGGCGGCGACCACATCAAGATCCTGCGCCGCCTCCTGATGGACAACGGCTCCGCGCGCGTGATCTTCACCTTCGACGGCGACGCCGCCGGACAGAAGGCCGCCCTGCGCGCCTTCGAGGACGACCAGAAGTTCGCCGCCGAGACCTACATCGCGATCGCCCCGGACGGCATGGACCCGTGCGAGCTGCGGCTCGCCAAGGGCGACGAGGCCGTCGCCGACCTGGTCCAGCCGCGCACCCCGCTCTTCGAGTTCGCCCTGCGCCAGATCGTCGCGCGCTACGACCTGGAGACCCCGGCGGGCCGGGCCGCCGCGCTGGACGAGGCCGCGCCCGTGGTGGCCCGGATCAAGAACGTCGCCTCGCAGCACGAGGTCGCCGTCCAGCTCGCCGGCATGGTCGGCATCCTCGACACCCAGTTCGTCGTCAAGCGCGTCGCCCAGCTGGCCCGCTGGGCGCGCGACCGCGGCGGCCGGGGCCCCGCACCCGCCCCGGGCCGCGGGAACCAGTCGTACGAGGCGGCGCAGGCCCCCGCGGCGCCCTCGGGACCCGCCCTGAACCTGCGCAGCCCCGCCCACCGCACCGAGCGGGAGCTGCTCAAGCTCGCCCTGCAGTACCCGCACCTGGTCTCCCCGGCCTTCGACGCGTACGGGGTCGACGAGTTCACCGCCCCGCCCTACGCGGCCGTGCGCCAGTGCGTCCAGGACGCGGGCGGCGCCGACGACGCCCCCGCGGACTACGTGGAGGCGGTGCTCCAGTCCGCGCCCAACGACACGGTCCGCTCCCTGGTGCGGGAGCTGACCGTGGAGGCGGTGCACGCCAGGGCCGTGGACGAGGCCTACGCGGGAGCGCAGCTCGTCGAGGTGCGGCTGCGCGCCGTCGACCGCCGCATCCGGGACGTCCAGGGCCAGTTGAGCCGGCTCGGCGCGCACGCGGACCCGGAGCACCTGACCGCCGTACAGAACGAGCTGTGGGTCCTCACCCAGTACGCACAGTCACTGCGCACCCGGGGCGCCGAAGCCCTCTGAGGGCGCCGGCGGCGGGCAACTACCAACGGCAAGCGCCCCGTTGGCCCCGGCGCGCGGCGGCCCCACGGGCACAGGGGTGCGAAGCGCGCAGAGGCGTACGGGGCGGACGCGCGGGTAACCGTCCGGTCACGCACCGGACTCAAAAAGTCGTCGCACGCCCCTCGTGGCGGGGATGTGTCGTACCCCACACTGGGGTGCGGTGCCTGAGTCCTCGGAGCGCGGCCGGCCCACGGACCCTGGGCCTCTCACCCCCGCGGATCCGCTCATCGTGTCCGGGACGGGACCCAGCGGCTCGGCCGCCGCCCCCGTCCCGCTGCCGCACGCCCCCGAACCGGCAGCGATCACCCTGGAGGTCGCCCCCGTGCAGACCCAGACCCAGACCCTCACCCAGGCCGAGCCGGGCGTCACCGTGCCCGAGCAGAGCCGGGCCCCGCACCACCCGGAAGGGATACCGGACCCGGTCGCCGAGCGCGACCCGGCCCCCGGTCCCGGCCCGGAGCCCCGCGAGGCCGCCGGGGCGGCGGAGGCCGAGGAGGTGCCCGAACGCCGCGCGCCGCGCGCCGACTACGGCGGCAACGGCCCCTCCTCCGACCTGTTCCGCCAGTACCTGCGGGAGATCGGACGCATCCCGCTGCTCACCGCGGTGGAGGAGGTCGAGCTGGCCCGGCGCGTCGAGGCGGGCCTGTTCGCCGAGGAGAAGCTGGCCGGCGCGTCGGACCTGGACTCCCAGCTCGCGCTGGACCTGGACCGCCTGGTGGTCATGGGCCGGATGGCCAAGCGGCGCCTGATCGAGGCGAACCTGCGGCTGGTCGTCTCGGTCGCCAAGCGGTACGTGGGCCGCGGCCTGACCATGCTCGACCTGGTCCAGGAGGGCAACCTGGGCCTGATCAGGGCCGTGGAGAAGTTCGACTACGCGCGCGGGTACAAGTTCTCCACGTACGCGACCTGGTGGATCCGGCAGGCGATGTCGCGGGCACTGGCCGACCAGGCGCGCACCATCCGCGTACCGGTGCACGTGGTGGAGCTGATCAACCGCGTGGTGCGGGTGCAGCGCAGGATGCTCCAGGAGCGCGGCTACGAGCCGACGCCCGACGAGGTCGCCGCCCAGCTGGACCTGCCGCCCGAGCGGGTCAGCGAGGTGCTGCGGCTCGCTCAGGAGCCGGTGTCGCTGCACGCCCCGGTGGGCGAGGAGGACGACGTCGCGCTCGGCGACCTGATCGAGGACGGCGACGCCGCGTCCCCGGTGGAGTCGGCGGCGTTCCTGCTGCTGCGCGAGCACCTGGAGGCGGTGCTCTCCACGCTCGGCGAGCGCGAGCGCAAGGTGGTGCAGCTGCGCTACGGGCTGGCCGACGGCAGGCCCCGCACCCTGGAGGAGATCGGCCGGATCTTCGGCGTGACGCGCGAACGCATCCGCCAGATCGAGTCCAAGACCCTCAACAAGCTGCGGGACCACGCCTTCGCGGACCAGCTCAGGGGCTACCTGGACTGACGTCCGCGCGAGCGGCCGGACCGGCTCACTCCACCTCGGCGACCGCCTGGGCGAACTGGGCGCGGTACAGCCGCGCGTAGGCCCCGTCGGACTCCAGCAGGACCTCGTGCGTGCCCTGTTCGACGATCGAGCCGTCCTCCATCACGAGGATCACGTCCGCGTCCCGGATCGTGGAGAGACGGTGCGCGATCACGAAGGACGTACGGCCGTGCGCCAGCCGGGCCATGGCCTTCTGGATCAGCACCTCGGTACGGGTGTCCACGGAGCTGGTCGCCTCGTCCAGGACGAGGATCACCGGGTCGGACAGGAACGCCCGCGCGATGGTGATCAGCTGCTTCTCGCCGGCGCTGACGCCCGCGCCCTCGTCGTCGATGACGGTGTCGTAGCCGTCGGGGAGGGTGCGCACGAAGCGGTCGGCGTGCGCGGCGCGCGCGGCCTCCTCGACCTCCTCGCGGGTGACCTCGCGGGAGGACCCGTACGCGATGTTGTCGGCGATGGTGCCGCCGAACAGCCAGGTGTCCTGGAGCACCATGCCGATCTCGGCGCGCAGCTCGTCGCGGGACATCTTCGCGATGTCCACCCCGTCCAGGGTGATGCGCCCGCCGGTCACCTCGTAGAACCGCATCAGCAGGTTCACCAGCGTGGTCTTGCCCGCGCCGGTGGGGCCGACGATGGCGACGGTCTGGCCCGGCTCCACGGCCAGCGACAGGCCCTCGATGAGCGGCTTGTCCTCCTCGTAGCGGAAGGACACGTCCTCCAGCGCGACCCGGCCCTGCGGCGCGTCCGGGTCGAGGCGCTTGACGGGCACGCCCGCGTCCGGCTCCTGCTCGTCCGCGTCGAGCAGCTCGAAGATCCGCTCGGCCGAGGCGACGCCGGACTGCACCAGGTTGGCCATGGAGGCGACCTGGGTCAGCGGCATCGAGAACTGGCGCGAGTACTGGATGAAGGCCTGCACGTCACCGATGGAGAGCGAGCCGGTCGCCACCCGCAGGCCGCCGACCACGGCGACGAGCACGTAGTTCAGGTTCGAGACGAAGAACATCAGCGGCTGCATGATCCCGCTGTTGAACTGGGCCCGGAAACCGGCCTGGTAGAGCGACTCGTTGTGCTCCTGGAAGCCGTTCGCGGACTCCTCCTGGCGGCCGAACACCTTCACCAGGGTGTGCCCGGTGTACATCTCCTCGATGTGGGCGTTGAGCTTGCCCGTGGACTTCCACTGCTCCACGAACTGCGGCTGCGAGCGCTTGCCGACCTTGGCCGCGATCAGCACCGACAGCGGCACGGTCACCAGCGCGACCAGGGCGAGCAGCGGGGAGATCCAGAACATCATGACCAGTACGCCGACGATGGTCAGCAGCGAGTTGATCAGCTGGCCCATCGTCTGCTGCATGGTCTGCGAGATGTTGTCGATGTCGTTGGTCGCCCGGCTGAGCACCTCGCCGCGCTTGGCCCGGTCGAAGTACGACAGCGGCAGCCGCGACAGCTTGGCCTGCACCTCGCCGCGCATCCGGAACACCGTCCGGTTGATCACCTTGATCGAGGCGCGGGTCGCCACCAGCATCGTCAGGCCGGCCAGCAGGTACACCACGAGCACCACGAGCAGGACCTCGCCGACGGCCGGGAAGTCGATGCTCTGGCCCGGCGTGAAGTCCACGCCGGAGAGCATGTCGGCCAGGCCGTCGCTGCCCTTGGCCCGCAGCGCCTCGATGGCCTGCGCCTTGGTGGCGCCCTCGGGCATCTGCTGCCCGACGACCCCGGCGAAGACCAGGTCGGTCGCCCGGCCGAGCACCTTCGGCCCGACCACCGAGAGGGCCACGCTCACCACGGTCGCGCCGAGCATCAGCCACAGCACGCCGCGCTCGGGCGTGAAGAGCCGCAGCAGCCGCTTGGCCGAGTTCTTGAAGTCCATGGACCGTTCACCGGACTGGCCCATCATCATGCGTCCACCCGGACCGGACATCAGGCCGCCTCCGCCTCGGTCAGCTGGGAGAGCACGATCTCCCGGTACGTCTCGTTGTCACGCATCAGTTCGTGGTGGCGGCCGGTGCCCACGACGCGCCCCTCGTCGAGCACGACGATCCGGTCCGCGTCGCGGATCGTCGACACCCGCTGGGCGACGATCACGACGGTCGCCTCGGCCGTCTCGCGCGCCAGGGCGGAGCGCAGCGCCGCGTCCGTGGCGTAGTCGAGGGCCGAGAAGGAGTCGTCGAACAGGTAGATCTCCGGGCGCTGGACCAGGGTGCGCGCGATGGCGAGCCGCTGGCGCTGGCCGCCGGAGACGTTGGTGCCGCCCTGGGCGATGGGCGCGTCCAGGCCCGCGTCGAGGCCGCGCACGAAGTCGGCCGCCTGGGCGACCTCCAGCGCGTGCCACAGCTCCTCGTCGGTGGCGGCGGGATTGCCGTACCGCAGGTTGGAGGCGACGGTCCCGGAGAACAGGTACGGCTTCTGCGGCACCATGCCCACCGTCTTGGCGATCAGCGCCGGGTCGAGCGTGCTCACGTCGACGCCGTCCACCAGCACCTCGCCGCCGGTGGCGTCGAACAGCCGCGGCACCAGCCCGAGCAGGGTGGACTTGCCGCTGCCGGTGGAGCCGATGACGGCGGTGGTCTCGCCGGGGCAGGCCACCAGGTCCACGCCGCGCAGCACCGGCTCCTCCGCCCCGGGGTAGCGGAAGTCGGCGCTCCGCACCTCGAGGTGGCCGTGCCGGGACAGCTCGGTGACCGGGGAGGAGGGCGGCACGACGGAGCTGTCCGTGTCCAGGACCTCCTGGATGCGCTCGGCGCACACCTCGGCGCGCGGCACCATCATGAACATGAAGGTGGCCATCATGACCGCCATCACGATCTGCATCAGATAGGCCAGGAAGGCGGTCAGGGCGCCGATCTCCATGCCTCCGCTGTCGATCCGGTGTGCTCCGAACCAGACGACAGCGATGCTGGACACGTTCACGACCGTCATCACGGTCGGGAACATCAGCGCCATCAGGCGGCCGGTCGACATCGAGACGTCGGTCAGCTCGCTGTTGGCGCCCCGGAAGCGCTCCTTCTCGTACCCGTCCTTCACGAAGGCGCGGATGACGCGGTTGCCGGTGATCTGCTCGCGCAGCACGCGGTTCACCGTGTCCAGGCGCACCTGCATGGTGCGGAACAGCGGCCGCATCTTCTTCACGATGAGGGAGACGGCGATGCCCAGCACGGGCACCACGGCCAGCAGCACCGCCGACAGCGGCACGTCCTGCCCGAGCGCCATCACGACACCGCCGACGCACATGATCGGCGCGGACACCATCAGGGTGAACGCCATCAGGACCAGCATCTGGACCTGCTGCACGTCATTGGTCGTACGGGTGATCAGCGAGGGGGCCCCGAAGTGGCCGACCTCGCGCGCGGAGAAGGACTGCACCTGCCCGAAGACGGCGGCGCGCACGTCGCGCCCGAGGGCCGCGGCGGTCCGGGCGCCGAAGTACACGGCGCCGATGTTGCAGACGACCTGGACGACCGAGACGGCGATCATGATGCCGCCGAACTCCAGGATGTAGCCGGTGTCCCCGTTGACGACACCGTTGTCGATGATGTCGGCGTTCAGGGTCGGCAGGTACAGCGTCGCGCAGGTCTGCAGGAACTGGAGCCCCACCAGCAGGGCTATCGGTTTCTTGTACGGTTCGAGAAAGGTCCGCAGAAGTCGTATGAGCACGGGAACTACTATCGCCCGTGCCCCGGAAGTGTTACGACTCGGTTTTACCGACCCTTGGACACGCCTGGACGGGTTCCCGTCCCTGCCGCCCCGGTCGTGCGCCCCCGCCTCACGCCTCGAAGGCGCCCGGGTGGATCTCGTCCCGCGTCGCCCCGTACTGCTGGCGCACCGCCTGGCCCACGGCCAGCTCCTCGCCCGGCTCGAAGACCTGCGCGGCGGCGCCCCGCCAGGCCGGGGGCGTGCTCGCGGAGAGCTCGCCGCGGCTGACGCCCAGCGCCCAGGCGGCCTGCCGGGCCGCTCCCAGCGCCGCGTAGTCGGCCGGCTGGGGCACGACCACCTGGGCACCGAAGACCGCGGGCGCCACGGCCTGCACCGCGCCCAGCTCGGCGGCGGCGCCGAGCAGGAACACCCGGCGCACCTCCACGCCCCGCCCGCGCAGCACGTCCATCGCGTCGGCCAGCGAGCAGAGCATCCCCTCGAACGCGGCCCTGGCCAGGTGCTCGGGCTTCATCGACTCGCGCCGCAGCCCGCTCAGGGTGCCCGCCGTGTGCGGCAGCCGCGGGGTGCGCTCGCCCTCCAGGTAGGGCAGCAGGACCAGGCCGGAGGCGCCCGGGGTGGACTTCAGGGCCAGCGCGGACAGCTCCTCCAGGCTCTCGGCGCCGAGCAGCTCGGCGGCCCCGCGCAGCGCCCGTACGGCATTGAGGGTGTTCACGACCGGCAGGTGCATCCCGGTGGCGTCGGCCAGTGAGGTGACGGTGCCGCTCGGGTCGGCGACGGCCTCGTGGTGCACGGCCATCACGGAGCCGGAGGCGCCCAGCGAGACCACCGCGTCACCGGGGCCGAGGCCCAGGCCGAGCGCGGCGGCCATCGTCTCGCCGGTGCCGGCGGAGATCAGCAGGCCCTCGGGGGTGGTCCCGGCGGCCTCGGCGGGGCCGATCACCTCGGGCAGCACGGCCTGGTGGCCCAGGGCCAGCTCCACCAGGTCGGGGCGGTAGGAGCCGGTGGTGGGGGACCAGTAGCCGGTGCCGGAGGCGGCGCCCCGGTCGGTGGTACGGCGCACGGGGCGCCCGAGCAGCTGCCAGACCAGCCAGTCGTGCGGCTGCATCAGCACGGCGACCCGGGCTGCGTTCTCCGGCTCGGTGCGGGCCAGCCAGCGGAGCTTGGCGACGGGCTGCGCGGCCTGCGGGACGCAGCCCACGGCGGAGGCCCAGGCCTCGCGCCCGCCGAACGACTCGACGAGGTCGGCGGCCGCCACCTGGGCCCGCTTGTCGCTGCCGACGAGGGCGGGCCGCACGGGCGTGCCCTGGCGGTCGAGCGGGACCAGGCCGTGCGGCTGCGCGGAGACGCCGATCGCCTGGACGCCTTCGAGCAGCCCGCCGGCCGCCGCCTCGCCGAGCGAGAGCAGCCAGGCCTGCGGGTCGACGTCGGGGGCCTTGGGCTCTCCCGGGTGCGGCGCGTACCCCTGCCGCAGCACGGCGCCCGTGTCCGTGTCGCAGACGACGATGCGCGTGTAACCCGAAGAGCTGTCAAGACCGGCGACTATCCCCATGCCAGTGATTCTGCCGTACGCACGGGGTTCCCCGGGCGCCTCAGGTGTTACTGGTTCCCCACTCGTCCTCGCCGGTCCCGTCGCCGCCGCGCCCGCGCAGCGACCGCACCCGGGAGGACACCGAGTCCGGCACCTTCTCGCCTACCTTGTCACTGACCGCGTGGTAGGCCTTCCCGGCCACCTCGCGCCCGGTCTGGGCCGCTTGCTCGGCCGCGTTGCGCACGGCCGGGTTCTGGCTGAACTCACGGGCTGACTTCTTCAGCCGCTCGTAACGTTCCCGTCCGGCCCGGGTCCCCAGGACGTAGCCGAGGGTGAGTCCGAGGGCGAACGTGAGCTTGTAGCGCATGGGTGCCACCTTTCCCCTGCGTCGGTGTGGTGCGGCGGTCGGGCGGAGGGCGATACCGATTGGCGGAGCACCCCCCTGCTTGCGCTAATGTATGTCTCGCAGCGAGCGACCGCCGTCCGGCGAGTGCCCAGGTAGGTACGTTCGATGCAACGAGGCATTCCCCTGTAGCTCAATTGGCAGAGCAGCCGGCTGTTAACCGGCAGGTTACTGGTTCGAGTCCAGTCGGGGGAGCTCGGTCCCCTGTAGCTCAATTGGCAGAGCAGCCGGCTGTTAACCGGCAGGTTACTGGTTCGAGTCCAGTCGGGGGAGCTCACGGCAGACCGCCGAAGATCCCTGAAGAGGACCCCGTTGGGGTCCTTTTTCGTTTTCCGGGCACGGTCCGCGAACTTCTGGGCACGCTTCGGGAACCGGGCAGCACGCAGCGCAGTCCTCATGGTCGAGCGTTGCCGACCATCCGAGGCAGGAGATCGTATGAGCGGCTATGCTGCGGCAGACGGCGCGCACAAATGTGCGCGACGCGCCGAACGGGGCGGTAGCTCAGCCGGTTAGAGCAGCGGACTCATAATCCGTCGGCCGTGGGTTCGAGTCCCACCCGCCCCACCGGGCGTCGTCCGTGCAGGAACGTTTCGACCTGCACGGGACGATGATGCCTCCGGCGTGACGTGCACCCCGCACGACACGCCGGAGGTTTTTTCTCGCCCTCGCCCGGGTCCCACCGGACGGCCGCCCGCGCTGTCCTCCGTACGGGTGGCGCCTCCCCGGGAGGGGGCGCGCGAGGCCCTTCTCGTTGACCCCGGACCTTGACGCCGGACCTTGACCCCTGGTCTCGACGGCGGGTCCTGACGCCTGACCAGCCGTGAGCCCCGGCCGCCGTGACGGCGACCGGGGCTCGGGCGTTCGGGTGGTGCCGGGGGCCGGGGGAGCGTGGTTACTCGACGACCAGCTCGACCGGGATGTTGCCGCGGGTGGCCTTGGAGTACGGGCAGTACGCGTGCGTCTTCTCCAGGAGTGCGCGGCCCGCCTCGCCCTGGAGGTGCTCGGGGAGTTCGGCGCGCATCACGACCGCCAGGGCGAAGCCGCCGTCGTCGTCCTTGCCGATGGAGACCTCCGCCGTCACCGACGCCTCGCTCACGTCGATCTTCTCCTGGCGGGCGACCGCGCCCATCGCGCTGGCGAAGCAGGCCGCGTAGCCCGCCGCGAACAGCTGCTCGGGGTTGGTGCCCTGGCCGTTGCCGCCGAGCGCGGGCGGGAAGGCCAGCGGCAGGTCCACCTGGCCGTCGGAGCTGACCGTGCGTCCTTCGCGGCCGTTGGCGGTGGCGACGGCGGTGTACAGGGCGTCCATGGGGATCCCGTCCTCTCGGTTCGGTGGCGGTGCTGCGTTGTTCGTCGTGCTCGGTCGTGCTCAGTCGTGCTTGGTGTTGCTCGGTGGCGCTCCATATTTATAGTGCACAATTGAGTTGTGCGCAACTTAATTGGGTTCCGGGGGGTCGCGGGTAGGGTGGGAGGCATGGAGAACACCGGTGACCTGCGCGACGAGGACCTGCTGCGGCTCGACACCCAGATCTGCTTCTCCGTGCACGCCGCCTCGCGCGCCTTCAACGCCGTCTACCGCGAGCCGCTCGGCGCGCTCGGCCTCACCTATCCGCAGTACCTGGTGATGCTCGCCCTCTGGGAGCACGGCGAACTCGCCGTCAAGCGCCTGGGCGAGCTGCTGCGCCTGGACTCGGGCACCCTCTCCCCGCTGCTCAAGCGCCTGGAGGCGCACGGGTACGTCGAGCGTCGGCGCAGCGCCGAGGACGAGCGCTCGGTGACGGTGCGCCCGACGGGGGCCGGGGCGGAGCTGCGTACCGCCGCCGCCGCCGTGCCCCGGCGGATCGCCGAGGCTACCGGGCTCTCCCTGGAGGAGTTCATGGAGCTGCGCGACCGGCTGAACGCGCTGACCGGCGCGCTGGACGCGGCGCCGCGCTGATCCGGCCGGTCCGCCGGTCGGCGGACCCGTTCTGTACGTCCCCGGTGTTGCCCGGATCGTCCGCGCGGCGCTATCTTGCATTGCATGGTTCCTGGCCAAGCAAGAGACGACGTGACGGGGAAGGTGCCCAGCCAGCTCCGCAAGGGCGTGCTGGAGTACTGCGTGCTGGCCCTGCTGCGCGACGGTCCGCGCTACGGCGTGGAGATCCTGGAGGAGCTCGCCGCCGTCAGCGTCATGACCACCAGTCAGGGCACCATCTACCCGCTGCTGTCCCGGCTGCGCCGCGAGGAACTCGTCGACACCAGCCTGCGCGAGTCGCCCAGCGGACCGCCGCGCCGCTACTACACGCTCACCGCCACCGGCCGCGCGGCGCTGGAGGAGTTCACCCGCAGCTGGCCGCTCTTCCGCGACGGCGTCGACCACTTCCTCGGCGCCGCGCCCGGCGGGGGCGGCACCGCGCGCGACGGCCACCGCACCGACCACCGCACCGATCAGGGGGACCCCGCATGAACACCGTCGAGCACCCGCTCGTCACCGCCTACCTCGCCGCCGTCCAGGCGGAGACCGCGCCGCTGCCGCCCGAGCGCCGCGCCGAACTCCTCGCCGACCTGCGCGAGCACATCGCCCTCAGCGGCCCCGGCGACGACGCGCACGTGCGCGTCGTCCTCGAACAGCTCGGCGACCCCCGCACCGTCGCCGCCTCCGCGCTCGCCGAGGAGCCGTCCGCCGCCCCCGCCGCACCGGCCCCCGTACCGCCCGCGCAGGGCGCCGGACGGACCGTCGCCACCCTGCTGCTCCTCGCGTTCGGCCCGCCGCTCGGCGTGGGCAGCCCGCTGCTCGGCGGGCTCGCGGTCATCGCCGGCCTCGTGCTGCTCTGGACCTCGCCGCTGTGGACCACCGGCCGCAAGGCGCTGGCCACCGTCACCTCGGCGGTGGTGCCGCTCCTGGTGGCGCTGGGCTTCCTGATGGTCGCCACCAGCCGGGGCCTGGACGCGGTGACGCTGCTGGTGGTCCTGGCGCTCGTGCTGTGCGTGCCGGTGGGCGGCGCGGTGGTCCTGCTGGTCTCCGCCCGGCGCGCCCACGCCCGTTGACGTACCCCGTCCCGGGTCGATGACGGGGGCAACTAAAGTCGCGGCATGCTTATCGGACGGGCTCGCGCATGAGCCTCCTCGTCGACGTCGGGCCGTTGCGCACCTCCCCGCACTACCGGCGCCTGTGGTTCGGCAACACCGTCTCCTGGGTGGGCCAGGGCATGACCGCCCTCGCCATCTCCCTCCAGGTGTACGACCTCACGCACTCCACGTTCTCCGTCGGGCTCGTCGGCCTGTGCAGCCTCGTGCCGCTCGTCGTCTTCGGGCTGTACGGGGGCGCGGTCGCCGACACCGTCGACCGGCGGCTGCTCGGCCTGGGCAGCGCGATCGGTTCCGCCGTGCTGTCGCTCGCGCTGGCCTCGGCGGCGTTCGCCGGCTTCCACCACGTGTGGTTCCTGTACGCGATCGTCGCCCTGCAGGCCGTCTGCGCCGCGCTCAACTCGCCCGCCCGCAGCGCGATGATCCCCCGGCTCCTGGAGCCCGCGCAGCTGCCGGCCGCGAACGCGCTCAACTCCATGACCATGACCTTCGGCACGCTCGTCGGCCCGATGGCGGGCGGCCTCATCGTCGGCTTCTGGGGCTACCAGGCCGCGTACACGATCGACGCCGTCGCCTTCTGCGCCTCGCTGTACGCGATGTGGCGGCTGCCCTCGATGCTGCCCGACCGGGTGGGCGCCAAGCGGGCGTCCGTCCTGGACGGGCTGCGCTTCCTGGGCACCCGGCCCAATCTGCGGATGACCTTCTTCTCGGACTTCTGCGCGATGATCCTGGCCCACCCCAGGGCGCTGTTCCCCGCGGTGGCGGCCGCCTGGTACGGCGGGGACGCCCGCACCACCGGCATGCTCGTCGCCGCCCCGGCCGTCGGGGCGTTCCTCGGCGGGCTGTTCTCCGGCTGGCAGGGCAAGGTGCACCGGCACGGCCTCGCCGTGCTGATCGCGGTGTCCGCGTGGGGCACCGCGGTGGCCGTCTTCGGGCTCACCCGGCAGCTCTGGCTCGGGCTGCTGTTCCTCGGCCTCGCCGGGGCCGCCGACACCGTCTCCATGGTGTTCCGCAACACCATGCTCCAGGTCGCGGCGCCCGACGAGATGCGCGGCAGGCTCCAGGGCGTGTTCATCGTGGTGGTCTCGGGCGGGCCGCGGCTCGGGGACTTCCTGGCGGGCTCGGTGGCCGACCTGGCCTCGCCGACGGTCGCGGCGACCGGGGGAGGCGTCGCCTGCGTGGTCGCGGTGGTGCTGCTCGGCCTGAAGTGGCGCGGCTTCGCCCGCTACGACGCCCGCGAGCCCACGCCGTAGGTCCGGGGGCGGTACGGGTACGGGGGCGCCGCCCCGTACCCGTACCGCCGCACCTCACTCCGCGCCCAGCCGGCGCTTCATCACCTTGCCCATGTCGTTGCGCGGCAGCGCCTCGACGAACACCACCCGGCGCGGCCGCTTGTGCGGCGCCAGCTGGGCCGCCACGTGCGACGCCAGCGCGTCCGGGTCCGGGCGCGACGCCGGGTCCGCCGGGACCACCCAGGCCACGATCCGCTCGCCCAGGTCCGCGTCCGGCTCGCCGGTCACCGCGGCCTCGGCCACCCCCGGGTGCTCCAGGAGCGCGTTCTCGATCTCGCCCGCGCCGATCTTGTAACCGCCGCTCTTGATCAGGTCGGTGGCCTTGCGGCCCACGATCCGCACCGTGCCGCCGGCCTCCCGCACCGCCATGTCACCGGTGCGGAACCAGTCCCCGTCGAACGCCTCGCGCGTCGCGTCCGGACGGTTCAGGTACTCCGTGAACAGGTTCGGGCCCCGCACCTGGATCTCGCCGACCGTCTCGCCGTCGTACGCCCCGATCTCCGTGCCGTCCTCCTCGACCAGCCGCAGCTCCACCCCCGGCAGCGGCACGCCCACCGTGCCCGGGCCCGCCGGCGCGTCCGCGCGCACGCTGGTGTTCATCAGGGTCTCGGTCATCCCGTACCGCTCGACCACCCGGCGCCCGGTCGCCGCCGCGATCAGCTCGTGGTCGTGCAGCGGGAGCGCCGCCGACCCCGACACCAGCAGACGGGCCCCGGCCAGCGCCTTCGCCAGCTCCGCGCCCGTCCCGCCCGTCCCGTCCGCGCCGTCCAGCGCCAGCGCGAGCCGGTGGTACATCGTCGGCACCCCGAACAGCATCGTCCCGCCGTCCGCCAGCTCCCGCGCCACGCCCTCCACCGAGAACCGGCCCAGGTGCCGCAGCGCCCCGCCCCGGCGCAGCGGGCCCAGCACGCCCAGGATCAGCCCGTGCACGTGGAACAGCGGCAACCCGTGCACCAGCACGTCCCGCGCCGTCCACCCCCAGGCGTCCTCCAGCGCGTCCAGCGTCGCCGCGACCGCGCGGCGCGGCAGCACCACGCCCTTGGGCGCGCCCGTCGTCCCCGAGGTGTAGACGATCAGCGCGGGCGCCGAGGGCGGCGGCTCGGGCAGCCGCTCCGGCGCGCGGCCCCCGCCCGTCACGTCGATCCGGGGCAACCGGGCGAGCCCGCCCGGGAGTTCGTCGCCCGGGGCGGCGAGGATCAGGCCCGGCGCGCTGTCCGCCAGGATGTGCTCCAGCTCCCGCTCGCCGATCTTCGGGTTCAGCGGCACGGCCGGGACGCCCGCGAGCAGCGCGGCCACCGTCGCCACCGCCGTCTCCAGGGTCGGCGTCGCCCACACCGCCACCCGGCCCGCGTCCGCGAGCCGTACCGCCAACGCGCCCGCCGCGTCGGCCAGTTCGCCGTAGGTCAGGGCGCGGTCCCCGAACCGCAGGGCGGGAAGCGCCGATCCGGCGGTCAGCGCCGGGAAGAGTGAACTCACCGAAGGCTCCTTCTGCGTGCTGTGCTGCGTACCTGCGTCGGTCCCTGCCTACCGTGCCGGGAACCCGGTGCGTGCACGGGGGTGGCCTTCGCGCCGCACAGGCCCCAGCATTCTCCCCAGCACTCGCGTACTCGTGCGTAACAAGTCCCGCACCCGACCGGTGAGCCAGTGAGGGAGAAACGGTGCCGATACCGACCCCGAGGTCGTACCCGATACGTGTCCCGCTGGTCAGCGCCCTGGTGGGCCTGATCGCGCTGCTGCTCCCCGGGGCCGCCGCGCACGCCGCGCCCCGGGCAGCCGCCCGCACCCCCGTCATCTTCGTCCACGGCTACAACGCCGACCCCGGGGTCTGGGGCGGCCTGCGAGCGGACTTCAAGGCCGACGGGTACACCGACGCCGACCTGTTCTCCTGGGGGTACGACACCCACCAGTCCGTCAACGAGACGCTGTCCGGGCGCTTCTCCTCGTACGTCGAGGAGGTCCGCCGCCGGACGGGCGCGGCCAAGGTCGACGTCGTCGCCCACTCCTTCGGCAGCCTGGTCACCCGCTGGTACGTCAAGCACGGCGGCGGGACCGCCACCGTCGACCGCTGGGTCTCCCTCGCCGGCCCCAACCACGGCACCTCCACCGCCTGGGCGTGCGCCCTGTGGGACCAGGCCTGCCGCGACATGACCCCGAACTCCTACGTCCAGAAGGGGCTCGCCGAGGGCGACGAGACGCCCGGCGCCGTCCGGTACGCCACCTGGTGGTCCAACTGCGACGAGGTCATCAACCCCGACAACAGCGTCCCCCTGGCCGGCGCCACCAACAACCCGGCGGGCTGCCTCAAGCACAACGACCTGCTGGGCGACGACGGGGTCTCGCAGGGGGTGCGGGACTTCCTGCGGTAGGCGGTACGGGACTTCCGCGGTGGGCGGTACGGGACTCGGGGGCGGGGGAGTCGGCCGTACGGGCGCCGGGCGCGGTGGCCCCAGCGCCTCAGGACCGAGGCGACTCCCACTCCACCGTCGTCCCCGCCGGCTCCGCCGCGCCGCCCACCGCCTCGCGCCCGTCGTCCGCCACCGTCAGCCGGACCCGCTCCCCGTCCACCGACACCGACACGTCGATCCGCGTCACCCCGACCCTGCGGTGCGCCGCCGCCAGCGCGCCCCGCAGGGCGGTGAGCAGCTTCTGCGCCGCCGCCTCGCCGACCAGGGTGTCCACCGCGCCCGCGAAGTGCACCGACGGCTGGAAGCCGAGCAGCACCCCCGCCCCGCCGGTCTCCCGCAGGACCCGGCCCCGGAAGGACGTCGGGGCGTCCGCCGGGGGCTGCTGGAGCGCGAAGATGGTGGTGCGGACCTCCTGGATCGTGGAGTCCAGCTCGTCCACCGCGCGCGAGAGCAGCTCGTCGGTGTCGTCCTCGGCCGCCCGGCGGCGGGTCGACTCCAGCATCATCTCCGTCGCGAACAGCCGCTGCACCACCAGGTCGTGCAGGTCGCGGGCGATCCGGTCGCGGTCCTCGTACACCGCGAGCTGCTCGCGGTTGTGCTGGGCGTCGGCGAGCACCAGGGCCAGCGCCGCCTGCGAGGCGAACTGGGAGGCGAGCAGCCGGTCCACCGCCGTGTACGGCCGGCCGCCCCTGCGGCGCGGCAGCGCCAGCGTCCCGATCAGCCGGCCCCCGCTCTGCAGCGGCAGCATCATCGAGGGCCCGAAGCGGGCGCGCACGTGCGTGGTCATCCGCTCGTCCGTCGAGGAGTCCTCGATGAACACCGGTTCGCCGCCGAGGAGCTGGACCAGTACGGGGGAGCCGGGAGCGATCATCGTGCCCACGATGTCGGCCTCCTCGTCCAGCGTGGAGGCGGCCACGATCTCCATCCCGCCGTCCTCGGTGGGCTGGAGCACCACGCCCGCGGCCGCGTCCGCGAGCAGCCGCGCCCGCTCGGCCACCTCCCGCAGCGCGTCCTGCGCCGCCTCCCCGGTCAGCAGCGCCGTGGTCACCGCCGCGGCGCCCTCGATCCAGCGCTCGCGCTGCCGGGCCGTCTCGTACAGCCGCGCGTTGCCGATCGCGATGCCCGCCTGGGAGGCCAGCACCCGCAGCAGCGCCAGGTCCTCCTCGGTGAAGGGGCCCTCGTGCTTGTCGGTCAGGTAGAGGTTGCCGAACACCTCGGTGTGCACCCGGATCGGCACCCCCAGGAAGCCGTGCATCTCCGGGTGGCCCGGCGGCATCCCGGCCGAGCGGGGGTCCGCCGTCAGGTCGGCCAGGCGCAGCGGCTGGGGCTCGCGGATCAGTACGCCGAGGAGTCCGGCGTGCCCGTCCGGCAGCCGCCCGATCCGCCGCCGCGCCCCGTCGTCGATCCCGGCCGTGAACAGCTCGCTCAGCCGCCCCTGTCCGGGGTCGACCACGCCCAGCGCCCCGTACCGCGCGCCGGTCAGCTCGGTGGCGGTGTCCACGATGTGCTGGAGCGTGCCGCGCAGCTCCAGGTCGGTGCCCACGCTCAGCACCGCTTCGAGGAGCATCGGCAGCCGGGGCGTCCCGGGTCCGCCGGTGCCGCCCGCGCCGCCGGTGTCGTCCTGATCCATCGTCAGTGTCCCGCCGTCCGCGCGTCCTTCGAGTGGAGCAAAGCCTCATTGTCCCGCATACGGGGCAGGGCCGGGCGGTCGGGTGGTGACCGCCCGCCCGCGCCCCGGCCGCCCGCGCCGTCAGCGGGCCGCGTCGGCGGCCTCGCCCAGCGGGTCGAGCACCATCGGCTGGATCTTGCCCTCCAGCATGGCGCCCAGACCGAGGATCGCGCACACGTCGGGCCGCTCGGCGATGTGCACCGGCATCCCCGTGGCGTCCCGCAGCATCTGGTCCAGGCCCGGCAGCAGCGCGCTGCCGCCGACCATCATGATCCCGCGGTCCGCCAGGTCGGCCACCAGGTCCGGCGGGCAGTCCCGCAGCACCTTTCCGATCCCGTCGAGGACCGCCGTCAGGGGCGTGTGGATCGCGCTGCGCACCGCCGCCGTCTGCACCTGGACCGAGCGCGCCAGGCCCGTCGCCACGTCCCGGCCGTGGATCTCCGTCGACTCCGGGCCCTGCGGGGTGAGGCCGTTGCCCGAGAGGGCCAGCTGCAGCGGCCGCACCGACTGGCTCGGCAGCATCAACTCGTGCTGGTGGCGCAGGTGCTGGATCACCGCGTGGTCGATCGCGTCCCCGCCCACCGGGATGCGCTCCGCCGTCACGATCGCCCCCAGCGACAACACCGCCACCTGCGTCGTCGCCGCCCCGCACACCATGATCATGGTGGCCGTCGGCTGCTCCACCGGGAGCCCGCAGCCCACCGCCGCCGCGATCAGCGTGTCCACCAGCTCCACCCGCCGGGCCCCGAGCCCCACCAGGGTCTCCACCGCCGCGCGCTGCGCCAGCGGGTCGCTGTCGTGCGGGGTGCAGGCCGCGGCCCGCAGCCGGGGCTTGCGCCGCAGCTGCCTGCGCAGCTTCTCGCCCAGCAGGTGCCGCAGCATCCGCCGGGCCATCTCGATGTCCACGACCGTGCCGCCGGAGACCGGGCGGACCACCCGGATGTAGTCGGGGGTGCGGCCCGTCATCTTCTCCGCGAACGCCCCGACCGCGATCAGCGCGCCGGTGCGGGTGTTCACGGCCGCCACGCTCGGCTCGTCGACGACGAGCCCGGACCCCTTCACGTACACACGGGTCCTGGCGGCCCCCAGGTCGACGGCGACGTGGCAGCGGCGCAGCTGCTCAAGACTGACGGTCACGGCGGATCCTCCCGAGAGCGGTTCTTGTTCGCATCGTGCGATCGCCGCGCCCCGGGCGCGCGCTGGGTGAGCCGGTCGGGGGTACGTCGCGGCACCGCGCGCCGGAGTCGCCCGCGGGAGTACGGAGCTGACGGCGCGCCAGGACCCGGCGCGGGCAGCGCCTCCGACGCCCCGTCAGGACCTCACAACGCCCCCCGACGCCCCGTCAGGACCCCGCAAGCCCTCCGACGTCCCGTCAGAGCACCCGCTGGAACAGCCCCCAGGTGAACTCCGCCACGCAACTCCCGCCGCCCGGCAGGGTCAGGTCCAGCTGCCAGCGCGTCGGCGCGCTGCCCTCGCGCGGGCGGGCCGGGGCGAAGGCGCGCGCCGCCTCGTCCACCGTGCAGCACCAGGGGGTGAGGTCCTCGGCGGTGCGCAGTGCGGGGCCCGGCGCGCCCGGCGCCCGTACCAGCCACTCGTTCCACACCGCCCCGCCGGGACCGGCCAGCACCTCGAACCGCAGGTCGGGCCAGAGCGGCAGCGGCCAGAGGTAGGCGTCGCAGTCCAGGTCGCCGATCCGCCGCCGCGCGTGCGACTCCGGTTCGCCGAGCACCGATCGGTAGCGGGACAGCGAGCCCCGGCCGCGCGGTGAACGGACCATCGCCTGCCAGCGCTTGTTCGCCTCGCGCATCTCGGCGAGCGAGGCGCCCAGCGCGATCCGGGCGTCCTCCACGGGCCCCGGCTGGAAGTCGGCCATCCTGCGCAGCAGGACGAGCTGGAAGTCGAGCGGTCCGAACGGCCGGGCGGAGTCCATGCCGCCATTGTGCCCGGGCCTTCACCGTGCCCGGGCCTTCACCGTGCCCGGGCCGTCACCGTGCCCGGGCCGCCCGGGTGGGGCGTTCCCGTTCCGCCTCCCACACCCCCGGGGCACCACGTTCCACACAAGACCCTCACAGCCACACCTATCTCAGCCGCCCCGCCGCCGCATACTCTGCGGCAGCCATGGACTACTGCCACCCGTGCCGACGGCACCTCAACGGCGCACTGGCCTGCGCCGGGTGCGGCACCCCCGCCGAGGAGCTGCGGCGCCCCGCCCCCGCCGCCGCCCCGGCGGCCGACGAGCGCGTCTTCGAGCTGACCCCCGAAGAGCCGCGCCGTCCGGCCCCGGGCCACCGGCGCGCGGACGCCCCCGCGCGCCGGGGGCGCGGCAGCCGCAGGGCCCGGCGCGGTCGCGGCCGCAAGGCGGTCCTGGCACTGGCCGCCCTCGCGCTCGCCGCCGGTGGCCTCGGCCTCGCCTCGCTGGCCCACGAGCGGTCCGGGGGCGGCGACGCCGTCGCCGTACGGGAAGAGGCGGCGGCGGACACCCCGCTGCCCGTCGAGCCCAGCGCGAGCGCCGCACGGCCGGAGCGCCCCGAGGTCTCGAAGGGCCCGGGACGGACGAAGCGGCCCGAGGAGCCCGTGGCGGCGACGTCCCGGGCGGCGGTCCGTACGGAGGGCCCCGGCCGGGTCACCGCGTCCGGCGCCGTGCGCCCGCTGCCCGCCGCGTCCGCGTCCGCCCCGGACGCGCCCACCAGCGGCCCGCAGGCACCGGACCCGGCGCCCACGGAAGGGCCCGCGGACCCGCCGCCCGCCACCGGCCCCGCGCGTCCCGCGCCCGGCCCGTCGGCCTCCGCCTCCGCGCCCGCCCCGTCACCCTCGCCGTCGCAGACGTGCACGTGGTGGCTGTGGTGGTGCGTGTGAGTCCCGGGGCCGCCCCGGCCGAAAGGGCCTAGGAGCCGTCGGGCCCGGGAGCCGTCAGACTCCGGGTGCGTCCGGCCCGCCCAGCATCCGCTGGAGCAGGTCCCGCAGCACCGTGCGCTCCCCGGCCGTCAGGTCCGCCAGCGGCTCGCGCGCGAAGTCCAGGGAGTCGCGCAGCCGGCCCGCCGTGGAGCGGCCCTCCTCGGTGGCCGCGGCCAGCTTCACCCGCCGGTCGGCCGGGTCGGGGCGGCGCTCCACCAGGCCCCGGGCCTCCAGGCGGTCCACGATGCCGGTGATGTTCGACGGCTCGCAGCGCAGCTTGCGGGCGATCTGGCGCATGGGCGTCGGCTCCAGGGAGAGGAGTCCGAGGACGCGGGCCTGGGCGCCGGTCAGCGAGTGCTGGGCGGCGGCCTGCTCGTACTCCTCGTGGTAGCGCGCCACGATGGCGCCGATCAGCTCGACGACTTCCAGGGTCAGGGGGTCGGTGCGGCGGTCCGCGCGCTTGGTGGCCATGGTCCGAGGATACCCATTTACTTGACAACCTGAAATATTCAGGAGCATGGTTGTTTCAGGTAGTGAAGCTTTTTTGAGAAGCTTCTCGCGGGGCCGGACGGCCCCGCCCCCCCCCCGGCCGCCCCCCGCCGGCCGCGCACGGTGCGGTCAGCCGGCCCCCCCCCGAGCAACGCCCCCGGGAGCGCGGGCGGGCGCAG